>CABQCC010000010.1 GCA_902462495.1 uncultured Eubacterium sp.
GATGAAGGTTATGGTTGCCTATATTTCATATATGCTTCTCGGTGTGACCTTCCCCGTTATGGACATTTCACTCAACAGTATGCTTCCTGTAATGACAAACGATATGGAGGAGCGAAATTTCCTTGCAATGCTAAAAAATTTTGCTTACGGTCTCGGCGGTGGACTCAACCTCATAGCTCCTATTGTTTTCGCAAAGTTTAACTCTTCCGTCAAGGGCTATAATATTATGAATCTGCTTGCTATGGGAATCATCCTTTCGTGCTCGCTCGGCGGAATCACGGGCATTCATCAGCGAGTCGAACCGCTCAAGGATGCCGGATATAAAGCAAAGGATGTTTTAAGAATCATTAAATTGAAGCCGATTATCGCTTTCTTCATCGTCGGACTCATTGTTCAGACTGGACTTGCGTTCGTTGCAACGTCTAATCCATATTATGCAACGCACGCGCTCGGCTCGATCGGAAAGCTCACGATTATGAATACGGTCGCAATTGTCGGCGGCCCCGTCTCATTGCTTGCCGTTCCGCTCGCGAAGAAGATTGGAAAGCGCAGGATTTATGTTTGCGGAATGATCGTCACGGCGATCGGTTGTCTCGTTCGCCTTGTTGCGGTCAACGACAAAACGAGCGGCCTTGTCGCCGCCTGCGTCTCAAGCGTAATTTGCAGCTGCGGAACAAGCTTTGCACAGCTTTTGTATTATTCGATTCAGGCGGATAATATCGACTATGTGGACTACAAGCTCGGCCTGCGTGCTGAGGGCGTGATTGCCGCAGCGACCTCAATGATTACAAAAATCAGCAACGGAATAGGCGCAGCTTTTTCGCTTTACGTTCTTTCATGGACAGCAAACGGCGACGGCTCATACACAAAGTTAGGCCTCAGCCTTGCTGACGGCTTGATTCCGGGTATAGTGGTTTTTGTTGGTGCGATTGTATTCTTGTTGCTTTACAGAATCAACAATGAAGAGGCCGAAAAAATTCAGGCGGTGCTTTCGGAAAGAAGGGAGACGGCGGAAAATGAAACTTAAAAATATCCGAATCGATGATCTGTGCGGTTTTGCCGTGACAGACAGTGAAAATCCGCGCTTCACTCTTGAAACCGAAAACGAGCTTGAAAACGCTTTTATTTCTTCATATTCCCTCAAGGTCAAAAGTGACGAAGCTGTCCTTTGGCAGACAGAAGAGCAAAGCTCTACTGTCGACAATATCGTTTATGGCGGAAGAGCTCTTCTCCCGTGCACGGTTTATACGGTGGAAGCGACGGTTTGTGACAATTACGGAAACAAAGCCGAAAAAACGGTGGAGTTTGAAACGGGCTTTCTTTCCGGTGATTTTTCTGCGGAGTGGATAACGAAGCCGAACTATCACGTCGGTTTCAGAAAAAGCCCCATTCCGCTCGTCTTCAAACGTCAGTTTTTGCTTTCGGGTAAGGTGAAAAAAGCGCGGCTTTATTCAACCGCGTTCGGAATTTATTCTTTCACGCTTTGCGGAAAAGAGATTTCCGACGACCGCTTTGCTCCCGGTTTCACGAGCTTTGAAGACCGACTTCAATATCAGGTTTATGACATTGCGCCGTTTCTCGAAGAGAAAAACGAATTGGTTTTCACCGTTGCGGGCGGTTGGGCGGTCGGGATTTTCGGCCTGAATAGAAGTAATAAGCTCGGCGCCGACAGGCTCGCGCTCAAAGCACTTGTTCAAATCGAATATGACGATGGGCGAAAAGACGAAATTAAAACCGACGAAAGCTGGCTCGTCACCGCTGACGGGCCTGTCAGAGACGTGTCGTTTTATAACGGAGAGATATTCGACGCAACGAAAACCTTGAGCAAGGCGATCTTTGAAAATGCCGAAAAAGAGAAGCCCCGTATTTCTCCGCGCCTCGTCGCATCATACGGAAAATTTGCAAAAATAATCGAAACGCTCGAACCGAAAGAGATTCAAAAAAGCCAAAACGGCTATATCTATGATTTTGGTCAAAACTGCGCCGGAGTTCTCGAACTTGAAATTAAAGGGAGAAAAGGGCAGAGGATAACCGCTCGACATGCGGAGGTTCTTTTGAACGGCGAGCTTTTTACAAAGCCGCTGCGTTCGGCGAAAGCAAAGCTTGAATATGTTTGCGGCGGAGAAGAAGAGACCTACTGCCCGAAATTTACCTTTATGGGTTTCCGTTATGCCGAGCTTTGCGGAATTGAGCCTGAAAACGTCAAGGTCAGAATGAAGGTTATTTCCTCGATTGACGAGGAAACGGGAGACTTTTTCTGCTCCAACGAAAGCATTAACCGCCTTCAAAAGAATATCAGATACAGCGGTTTTTCAAACTTCCTTGAGATCCCGACCGACTGTCCTCAGCGCGACGAAAGACTCGGCTGGACGGGCGACATCTCCGTTTTTGCTTCGACGGCGTGTTTCAACTTCAATATGAACCGCTTTCTTAGAAAGTGGCTTATTGATGTGAAAGCACAGCAGACAAAAGACGGAGGAATCCCCGTCGTTGTTCCTCGGGTCAAACATTTCGGCGGAACAAAGATTACGGCCGGCTGGTCCGACTGTGTTTTTCTTGTCCCGTGGGCGCTTTATCAAAACAGCGGGGACAAAACCATTCTTGAAAAGTTTTATCCGATGATGAAAAGATATCTTTCGGGAGTCGAAAAGAAAGCGGCGGCGTTTTCATCGGGGGAAAGGCGATACATTTGGTCGCACGGATTTTCTTACGGCGATTGGTGCGCTCCGAACGAAAATCAAAAGCAATGGATGGCAAAAAAGAAGTGGATTTCAACCGCATATTATGCCAACGATTGCGCCCTCGCATCAAAAATTGCGACCATTCTCGGTTTTGAAGAGGAGGCTAAGGCGTTTCAAGAAAAGCGAAAGCGCATCGAAAACGCATATCGGAACGTTTTTACCGACAAAAAAGGAACGCTCAAAAACGAGTTTCAAACGGCCTATGTTTGCCCGCTGTATTTTGGAATGGTGAGCGGAGAGGAAAGAAAAAAATATGCTGAAAACCTTTTAAGACTCGTGAAAGAAGCCGATAATCATCTTTCCACCGGCTTCCTCGGAACACCATATCTCCTTTTCGCCCTTTCGGACAACGGATATATAAATGAAGCATATGACCTTTTACTTCAGGACACCGTCCCGTCGTGGTTGTATGAAGTCAAAGCTGGAGGAACGTCAATTTGGGAGCGTTGGGACGCGCTTCGACCCGATGGAACCGTCAATCTCGGAAAAGATCCGGGAAGCGGTCTGATAAACGCTGTCGGCGGAGGAATGGTTTCTTTCAACCATTATGCGAACGGTGCAGTCGGCGATTGGTTATATAGGCGCGTCGCGGGACTCGAAGCGATTGAGCCGGGCTACAAAAAATTTAAGGTTGCACCCCTCGTCGGAGGCGGACTCACGAGCGTGTCATGTTTCAAAAAGCTTTCGAGCGGAACTATCAGAATCAATTGGAATTTTGAAAACGGCGTTTTTGTCCTCTCGATTAATGTTCCGTTTAACACGAGCGCTGTCATCACGCTGCCCGACGGCGAAATGCACGAGGTTCAAAGCGGAAAGTACAGCTTTAAAACAGATTTAAAAATATAAGATAACCAAACTGCTTAATGCCGCCTCAATCGGTTCTTCGACTGAGACGGCATTGCTTTTGTTATATGCCGGCGTTTTGGGAAGTATTGCGTGTTATCGGGCGCAAGCAACCGGCAGGTGCTTAAAATTTCGAACTATCACTGCGCGTCATTCATATTGAAGCAGAATTGAAAATGCATTTTACGAAAGACTATTTATCTTTTGTCGCAATATTTCCTTTTCACCGCTTCCGTTTGTCGCGAATCTGATATAAGGTATTCCGTATTTGTCCAGGATATCATTTTTCATTTTGTCGCGCTCAAACTGTTTTGTGCCATGTCGGTGAAATGAATAACCGTCAACTTCGACTGCTAAAAACGCTTGCTTTGAGATTTTGTTGAATATCAGAAAGTCAAGGTGCGTTGAGCTGTTCATTGCATATCGACATTCGTCATCATTTAGCAACCGAGGGTCTCTTATGAGCATCTTCAGCGGCTGATGACAGATAACAGCGAGATCATTTCTTTCGCTTTCGGTCAGAACTTCTGTTATGAGTGCATACATGAGATTTTCAGAATCATAAGAGGAAACTCTTTTGTGCTTCTTTAGGTAATCCTGTCGTGCCTGCGTGTATTGACTGTAGAGATAATCAAATACTGAATACAATGCGCTGTTGCTGACTGAACAGTTTTGGTATTCAATGTATTCGATAAGATCGCGGATGTTCTGCCCGTCTCCTTGGTAATTACCGGATGTTATCAGCACAAGCTGCTTTTTAGCTCTTGATACCGCAACATTGAGAAGATAGGGATTGTCCGTGAAGTCGGTTATTTTATCATCTACGGTAGTCATTATTATTGTATCTTTTTCGCGTCCTTGAAACTTATGAACCGTAGCTACCGTGATGTCGCTGCTTGGAAGCTGTTCTTTTATCGTGTTGATTTGATCGTTATACGGCGCGATTATTCCTATTTTGTTTGGCTCCGAGTTGATTTTCGGTAATATTTCTTTAGTCAGAATATCTATCTGCCGTTGGTTCATATGTCCCCTTGAGTGATTGCCGACGGAGGTTTTCACAACGGAAAGAACATTTGATTCTCCGCAATCGTTTGTCATAATTATTAAATTGCCGTTATAGAACTTCTGGTTGCAGAAATTTATTATTTTCGGGTGACACCTGTAGTGCTCACGAAGAAGAGTTCTCGGAATATCAGGAATAACTTTGCAAAGCGATGAAAGAAAACTGTTATTTGCAAAATTATAACTGAGGGAGAGATCAAAAGAGCGGAATATTGCATCTGCAATTTTTCGGTCGCCATCGGTTATGACATTTGGCAGTTGCTTGGAATCCCCAACTATTACTGCGTGTCCTGCGTTTGAAAGCGCCAATGCGCCCGTGGGAATATCGACCTGAGAAGCTTCGTCCATTATTGCATAATCAAATTTAGCCTTGCGGTACAAACTGTTTCTGGATGAAAATGTAGTGCTGAGTACCACCGGATATTCAAATTGAAATTCACAAGACCTTTTCCAAAGATCTTCTTCGGTGAAAATCGGACGACTTTCATTTTTTGAATATTTAATGTACAGCCGATGCTTAAAGTATTGCATTGATTTTGCTTGCATATCGTTCAAAAGCTGCTGCGCATTTATGCTTTTTAATGAGCTTTTTGCAAAACTGATTTTTCTTTGCAGCTCTTCTTCTTTGGCTCTGTAAAAAAGTGCATGAAGTGCTGATATTATATGCTCGGGCTTGTTTTTATAAAAATCCCACTTGCACATTCCGTACTTGAATCTGCTTTTCAGCTTGAAAAAGAAAGAAACACTTTTTTCGCTGTCTGCATACCTTTGACATCTTTCCCATAGTTTGAGGATATCGGAGGAATTGACGGTTTTGCGCATTATTATTTTTGTGCGATCCGGCAGATCTGTTTCCGTAATGTATTTCTCAAAGTGGCGTTGCTCAAGAATAATCTGATTGAGTTCCTGCTTTGTTTTTGCAAGCTCCGACTGTAAATCAAAAACACGAACAAGCTGTTCGGAAAGTGTCTTTATTTCTTCAACAAATTCCGGACTTTCCGCCTCGGCAGAAAACCAGCTACTGAAGTCGGGATATAAATCTGTTTGGGAGGTCAGAAATTTAGTTTTATTTGATGATCTGCCGAGTGATGCTATAATAAAATCAAGTCCGTATTCAGAAAACTTTTCGTATATATTCTGTATTGCCGAATTGTTATTGGATACGACTTGTACTGTTTTGCCGGCGATGACGATGTTAGCGATAATATTCAGAATCGTTTGAGTCTTTCCGGTTCCGGGAGGACCTTCAATAACACTGAGCTTATTCTCTAAAGCATTTTTTACGGCATTGAATTGGCTCGCGTTGCAACCAAACGGAAAAATAAGATATGGAAGTTTTACCGAAATTTCGCCATAAAGATCGGGATTTAAGTAAACTGCCAATGCGGATGTTTCGTCGATAAAATCTATTCCTTCATATTGCAACGGTAAAAGTTTTTCACCGTTTTCTGTTTTCAGATTACAGAGTTCTGCCGATCTTTGCAGATAGTTGAAAACATTTTTTGCAGCCTCATTATCAAAAACAGACTTTTCTATTTGCAGATCCTCTTCCGCATAGTCACGCGCGGAGCCGTTTTCGAAGCATATGTGCCAATAGCGTCGGTTGATGTCCGCAAAAACATAGATAGCGCGTATATTCCAAAGCGCAGTTCCGTTATGCGATAAATGGTAGTTAGATGGATCGAGAACAACAGGTTCTTTCAGCCAATGAACATTTTTCGGGTTATATGAATATGTCTTTTGATTCTTGAATGTTATTTCGTATTTTTGGGTTGTGGCATTGTACTTCAGCTCGATAATATCTTCCGTAATTATCCGCCCGTTGGCGATTATCATTTGCCTGTTTGAGTTCACGCGTTTCACCACCTGTATTTAAATATCTGCGAAATAATTATATATCAATCTTGTTGAATTTGAAATAACTTTTGTTAATAAAATGAAGAAAAGCCTTCACGATTATCAAAACCGTGAAGGCTTTTTTGGCGGACAGGGTGGGATTCGAACCCACGAGCCGCTTGCGCGACTACCTGATTTCGAGTGCGCCCCGTTATGACCACTTCGATACGTCTCCGGGTATGTCAAACACGGTAAAAACACTTGAAAGTCAAAAAATATTGAAAAAACAAAATGTTAGAACAGCGTGTTAGAACAACAAAATATTTAGTTAATTGAATTTACGAAAACCCTTGAAAATAAGGGAAATGTGGCGGATGAAAAATCCTAAGTAGCAGAGAATTTCGAGTCTTATATGCAAGTGTCGGTTTGATGATTTTCAAAGGCTACTTTTGGTAGATAAATATTTGCTCTTAAAGCCTTGATATTAAAGGCTTTTCGGCATTTTCCGACTAAATGCCCGGAAAATACGGTAGAGTTCGAATAAAAGCCGATTTTTCCGCTTTTCGCAAGAACTGAGGCGTTTTCGCAAGAACTGAGGAAAGAACTAAGGCAAAATAATACAAAACGGCAACACACAGGTACGCCTTCACCGACAAAAAATTTTAAGAGGTGTATTGCTATGAATGAAACCGCAATCAACTGGGATTCTGTTCCCGAAATCATAACCAAAGACCAACTTTATAGAATTTGCCATATCAGCAAATCCACGGCTTTGTATTTGCTTCGCAGCGGCAAGATACCGTGCGAATATAACAGCAAGAAAACACGATGTTACAAAATCAAAAAAGAAGATGTAATCAAATATCTTGAAAATCGAAAAGTTTTTCCAGAAGCATATTCCGCACCGGCAGGCTGGTATAGCGGAAATTACACAATAAAATTGGAAACAAAAATTCCCGAAAGTGCTCTTAAAAATATGCGGCAATATTATACGGAAATGCTTGCGCAATATCCCGATGTGATAACCGCAACGCAAGTGTCAATAATTATCGGCTACGGTAAAACAACCGTCAATAATTGGTGCAATAAAGGGTACATTAAATCATTTAAGAGAAACAACGCAAACCATATACCGAAAGTTTATTTAATCGAATTTCTATGCTCAAAATATTTTCGTACCATCACCCGAAAATCCAAGTGGCATATCGGAACATTGCGACAGTTTTCAGTTTGGCTAACGGTAAATGGGTTGGACAATAAAAAGTGAATTTTCACTATTCGTTCGTTGCTCAAATGCAAATCAAACGAATATAACGAACATAACGAAAAATCCGAAATGTACATTATTCGTTGTAAAAAGTGGCACTGGCATCAATTACTCGTTGTAATTTTTGGCACGAGCATATAATTTACAAATTTATAAATCGCACATTCGCAAAAGAAAATCTCTTTTGATACAATTTGAGTATCAAAGGAGGTTTTTACTATGACTGAAACATTATTTGAACAATTCGGCGGTACATATATCAAGCAAGGCGATTATCTTTTGCCAAATTTAACTTTACCGGCGGAAGAAGAAATAGGCAACATTGGCGTTTGGGCAACGAGGCATAAACGACATTTGAAACAACATCACAAAGTGCTTTATTACAATTTGCTCACAAGTGGTAAAATGAACAGTTACCTTGCTGAAATTGAGCAGCAAGCACAACAGCTTTTTCTCCGGCTGGTAAAAGAACTTGCCGAGAAAGAAAATGTAACCGAAAAACTTAAAGCAAACGATATGTTGTTGTGGGTGCAGAAAATGAATAACATCCGCAACAGAGCAAGAGAAATAGTGAATAACGAAGTCATATATGTATAAAAACAATCGTTTGTATCAAACGAATATAACGAACATAACGAATACACCAAACGAAAAATCAGCGCTAACTTTGAATGCAAATTCATCGTTGGCGCTATTTTTTACTTTTATAGCTGTTCCAAAGTATCAATTTGATACTTTGGAGACTCTGAAATGATAATTTGAAATACTTTCGTTATTTATTCGCCAAACGGAAGTGAATATTCACTGAATTTTCACTTTGTCCATTGACAAAGAGATAAAAATGGGTATAATTATAATCGTAGAACTATAATTTATTTGGAGGAACACCGATATGAATTTTGAAACGGAAAACATTGAATTCAAATCCGGATTCACCGAAGAAATATATAAAGAGGTCATTGCATTTGCAAATACGGACGGAGGCGTTTTGTATATCGGCATTGATAATGACGGAAACGCTGTCGGCTTGAACAATGTTGATGACGAATATACTCGTATTACTAACGGAATTCGTGACGCTATTCTTCCCGATGTTACAATGTTTGTGAAATACACTATTCAGGAAAACAAGGTCGTTCGTATTACAATCAGCGAGGGTACGAATAAGCCGTACTACTTGCGCTCTAAAGGATTGAAACCAAACGGTGTTTATGTCAGACAAGGCACTTCAAGCGTGCAGGCATCAAGCGAACAAATCCGCCAAATGATTAAGGACAGCGACGGAGACGATTTTGAATCAATGCGTTCAATTGAGCAAGAATTGACTTTCACTTCTGCCGCTGCTGCGTTTGAGAGTTATGGCGTTGATTTTTCACAAGAAAAATACTTGGCTCTCGGTATGGTTCATAAAAATGATGGATTGTTTACCAATTTAGCACTGCTTATGTCAGACCAATGTCAGCATTCAATCAAAGTTGCCGTATTTGGAGATGACGAAAATACTACTTTTAAGGATAACCGGGAATTCAAAGGCTCGATATTTAAGCAAATTGATGAAGCCTTTCGATATATTATGCTAAGCAATCGCACATCTTCTGTTTTCAAAGGTCTTGAACGCATAGATAAATCCGATTATCCCGAAGCTGCTCTGCGTGAGGCGTTGCTCAATTCAGTTGTTCATCGTGATTACAGTTACAGCGGAAGTATAATTATCAATATCAATGATAATCAGATGGAATTTGTATCTATCGGCGGACTTCTTCCCGGTTTAACGGCTGACGATATTCGCAGCGGTATTTCTCAGCCGAGAAACAAAAATCTTGCCGAAGTGTTTCACCGCTTAAAACTTATTGAAGCCTACGGAACTGGCATACGAAGAATTTATAAATTGTATGAAAATTGTTCCGTTCAACCTTGTATTGAGGTGACACATAACACATTCAAAATGATTTTGCCGAATATGAGTGTTGCCGAGCCGTTGGCTGCCAAGACTTATTTAACACCGCAAAAGGAACAAATTCTTGATTTTATTTCTAAAAACGGGCAAATCACAGAAGCGGAAATTATGGAATTGCTCGGTGTAAAAAGAACAAGAGCTTACACACTTGCAAAACAGATGTGCGATGAAAACTTGATTGTCTCAGTCGGCAGAGGCGTGAATAAAAAATATATAGCACAGGGTTGAATAAATGACATTAAACAATAAGTTAAGTATCGCCGATTCAGACGAACTTGCCCGTGCAGAAGAACGAATCAGCAAGAAAAAGGCTGCTGAATTATTTGATTGCAAACTGCTTGATTCATTTCCAGCCGGTAAATTCGCAACATTGTAGGCAATTCATAAGTATTTGTTTGAAGATATTTATGACTTTGCCGGAAAAATTCGCACGGTCAATATAGCAAAAGGGGATTTCCGCTTTGCGCCTTTGATCTATTTACAAGCGGCACTCGAAAATATCGATAAAATGCCACAATCAAACTTTGACGAGATAGTGGAAAAGTATGTTGAAATGAAAATTGCCCACCCATTTCGTGAAGGCAACGGTCGCAGCGCCCGCATATGGCTCGACCACATCTTGAAAAACGAAATCGGCAAGATTGTGGATTGGAGTAAAGTTGATAAAGAGGACTATCTGCTTGCTATGGAGCGTAGCCCGATTAAAGATGTTGAAATCAAAGTGTTATTAAAAGGTGCCTTTTCTGACAAAATTAACAGCCGTGAGGTCTATGTAAACGGCATAGACCAAAGTTATTACTATGAAGGATTTACAGCCTTTAAAACGGAAAATTTGTAAAATTCCAAAGTGCCATTATAGAGTTCCAAAGTGCCAAATTGGCACTTTGGAAAGTCCATCAGAAACATAAAACAGCAAGTGTGGAATTTTAAGTTTGATTTAATGAAAAAGAGGTATTGGTTATGAATTTGAAAACATTATCTTCGGAAGGTAAAATTGCATATTTGATTAAACCTATTTTGAAGGTGTTACAAGAGGCAGGCGGACAGTTGGAGCGTTCAGAAATCAAAGAGCGCATTGCTGATTTTGATGACCAAATTGCTGAATACTCTGTGCTTGAAAAGAAATCAAAGCAGACAGGCAATACATACAAAGAATTTAATTTTAAATTTAACTTTGCTATTAAAGACTTGTTTTTCAACGATTTGTTGACCTATACAAATTCATCCCCTATCACTTTGACTGATAAAGGTTTGTATCTTGATGTTGATAAATTGGATGTTCAAAAAGAGATTATTGAACCATCAAAGAAACATTGGGAAGAGTTAAGTAAAAACAACAAAAAGAATAAAGTTGTTGATATAAACGATAGCGAAGAAGAAACACAAGCCGAAGAAAAAATTAAAGATGATTTCAAAGATTCGCTGCTTGATGCCATTGCAAAAATGTCCCCAAAAAAGTTTGAGGCTTTTTCCAGAGCATTGCTCAATCGTATGGGTGTTGAATTTACCGAAAAAGGCGTTCAAATCAGCAATGATGGCGGTATAGATGGCTACGGTTATCATATTGATGCCAACGATTTTAGAACAACAAGGGTTGTTATTCAGTGTAAAAGATATAACGCAGCTGCCGTATCAGAACCTGAAATCAATCAATTCTTAGGCGCTATGAATAAGTATCAAGCGGACTACGGCGTGTTTATTACCAACGGCAGATTTACCAATGCCGCCAAAACAGCCGCAAGAGAAGGCTCTCCCATTACGCTAATTGACGGCAACGAGTTAGTAAGGCTCGTTATAAGGTATGAGTTGTACATAACGCCGGTCAAAACCTATGTGTTGGACGAGTTTTACAATACGGAGGAATGAATTTGAGTATACTTTCGTTTATTGAAAAGCAAACGATTTGTCGCTTATTTGGCATAACTGATGGTTTTATATTTAAGTTTTGGTGTGATAACGGAAATCATAATAAGAGCATCACAAAGGATTTGATATTAGAATCTTGCGGAATAAATATCTTTGAAAATGAGGAATATAAAAATCTATCACAACAAAAATGTGTTCAAAAAATTTGGGACGAGTGTAGTCCTCAAGTAGTTGCAAAACTTCTAAAATCATTATCTGAATACTTTTGCTTTAAAATGGGAACTAATTGGTGGTCTGATGAGGATAATTATGATTATCAACAGGTTCAAAAGATTATTGAAAGATTAGAATCCTTGCCAAGTGTCGAACTTCCAAAAGAAGATAACATTAAAAATCTAAAAATTCTTTTTGAAGATATTGAATTAAATATAAAAAATGACAAACCGGAATTAGTGATTGATAGACTTCACACTTTTACAACTGAATATCTTAGAAATTTATGTCATACTCATAACATCAACACTGTAGACGATAAAGGGAAAGAATACCCCCTTCACTCACTTGTTGGAATGTTGAAGAAATGGTATGTTGATAACAATTATTTTGATTCTGAGTTTGCCGTTGTTGCTATCCAGAATTCAATTAATTTGTTTGATAAGTATAACAGCCTTCGCAATGACAATAGTGCTGCACATCCTAATAATTTATTATCAAAAGCAGAAGCAGAATATGCAGTTAGAATTATTGCTAACACATTAACCTTTATCGATAAATGTGAGAAAAGCAAAGTTGAAAAAGTGCAAACGCTTCCTTGGGAAGGTGGTGTTTTATACCTTAACCCTGATGAAATTGACCTGCCATTTTAATTAAATTTCTTAATAAGATTGATTAACAAGAAGAAAAGTTAATGAGAGGAATACATAATGAAAAAACAATACAAGCAAGAAATTCGATATTTGTATTCGTTAATTAACTCTGTTGAATATCCATCAAATGCATTTACTATCATCCAGAGTGACGGGAAGTATATTTTTGGCATAACTTCGGCTCCATGTAAAGAATCGCCGCTTTCTAAAGTTCTTGAATATAAAACAATTTCTGACACATTATGTGATTTAGATGAAAAAGTTAAATTATCTTTAAAAATGGCAATAAAGAGCAGCTATTCGCATTATGTTTTTAAGAATTTTAAAATGTTAAAAAAGCCAAAGGGAAAAGAACTGCTTGCATATTACTATATCGAAAATGCCGCTTTTCGCACCTCGAGTATGTGGGATGCGCTTGCTCAACTCTATAGAATTAAATATGATATTGATATAGATTTTAATAGGGTAAATTATAAGAAAATATTTAACCCCTCAAAGGCATTTTGTGCCAAATTCAAAAGTAATGCTCAAATAATTCACGATTACATCAACGAAAAGGATAATACCGACTGCGAAGGTGTTTGGGAAGGAAACCATGCTTTTATTGATGAATACAGAAATAAAATGACACATAGAAATTCACCTAATGTCGCAGTTGCCAGCAATCTTGATTTTAATTTAAAATGCCATCCCACTTTCGTTTTGAAAAGGTTGGTTGAAGATTACGCACAGGTCTTTTACTTCATTAACAATATTTTAAATGAAGCGATGGAAGAGAGCTGTCAAATTTTTGACGAGACTTTTAAAATAACAATTTAGGAGTAGTTATATGAAACCAAACGAAAAACACTTAGAGTTTATACAAAACAACATTACAAGAATGAATCAGTGTTCTTTTCAGATGAAAGGCTGGGCGATTACTTTGGCATCTGCACTGATTGCGGTGTTTGTGTCAACAATTTCGGAAAACAATTTCGGAAATAAAATCTATATCTATGCCTCTATCGTTTCAACATTCTTGTTTTGGTGTTTGGATTCGCTTTATTTGTCAAAGGAACGAAAGTTTATCGGCATTTATAATGACTTAATTGGCACCAGCAATGGAAAAAATCAAAATCCAATAGCAATTAAGGACTATGAAATCCCTCTGAATAAATACAAAGGATGGAAATACTGCATCATTAGAGCCATGTTGCTTCCATCAGAAATTATATTTTATGGCGCAATAATAATCGGACTATTCATTTTTTGCAAAGTTATCTAATGTGAGGTGATGAAATAATGTTTGCAAAGTTTAATTATTCTCCATCAGGTGCTTTTTATAACGGCGTAATTAACCATTTTTACACAAAAGGGAATGAGCTTTTTGCGGCTCACGAAAAGGAAGTGCAAGACTGTCTTTCTGATTATATTTCAGAAGATGGAGTAATAAATGGAACAGATTTAAAAGAACACTGGTTTTCGATTTCCAAAAAAGATATCTTTATATCTCACTCACACAAAGATATAAATAAGGTCAAAGCCTTTGCCGGATGGCTATATGATTGTTTTGGATTAGAAGCTTTTATTGACTCTTGCTCGTGGGGATATTGTGATGACTTGTTAAATAAGATAGATAAAAAATATTGTTATCGACCAAAAACTAATACATATGACTATCAGCTAAGAAATTATACAACCAGTCATGTACATATGATGCTTTCTACTGCATTAACTGAAATGATTGACAACACTGAATGCATCATTTTCTTCGATACTCCACAATCTATTAATATGGCTGATGAATTGAAAAAGATAGAAAAGAAAAGCAAAAAAGAAACCACACTTTCCCCCTGGATTTATCACGAACTATCTATGACCACTATGTTAAGGGAAAGGCAACCAAGAAAAGCCATATCTGAAAGTACACATTTTCAACATTCGTCAATACGAGACAGTATTGCTATTGAATATGATGTAAGCAAGGCTTTATCGGGAATGACAACTTTGTCAGATATCCAACTCCAACAGTGGAATGAAAATTGGAGTAAACGACCAATAAAAGTTCCTGAAGAAGCCCTTGACGAATTATATAAAATTGTTTTCCCGAAAGGACAATGAAAAAATGAGCACGAATATTTCAAAGCAAAAGCGGGATGACTTGCTGAATAAAATACGGGAAATCCGTACATATATCGCTTCCGCCAAGCAGGACGATAACACTGCCCGATTGTTGTCATACCTTTCCGAGCTTGAAAAAGATGTGAACGGTAAGAAATACGGGCTTGTTTTCGAGGAACACCGAGAGGAAATCGACGAGGTGCTTGACACGCATACTCCTGTACTCTCCGAAGAAAAAGACCTTTTTATCGACAACGGTGGCAAAATGAATTTTCTCATTGAGGGAGATAATCTTGCTTCTCTCAAATTACTTGAAAAAACGCATAAGGGTAGAGTTGACCTTATCTATATAGATCCACCGTATAACACCGGAAACCAGGATTTCATTTATGATGACACGTTTGTTGACAAGACGGACTTATTTCGTCACAGCAAATGGATTTCGTTCATTGCGAATAGATTGCAAATTGCTAAAAAACTCTTGTCTACAAAGGGATCTATATTTATTTCTATCGACAACAATGAGCAATCTCACTTAAAAATCTTGTGTGATGAGATTTTTGGCTCAGAGAATTTTGTTGATATGATTTCTTGGTTCAAAAAAGCATCTCCATCTAATGATGCTCAGTATTTCAGCAACGATATTGAATACATTTTAATTTATGCAAGAGACAAAAAAGTATGGAGACCTTATCGATTACCGCTTACGGATAAGCAGATGAAGTATTATCAAAATCCAGATAATGACCCCCGTGGTGTGTGGAACTCTGCTACATACACCTGCAATAAAACGAAAGAGCAGCGGCCGAGCCTGTATTATCCTATTGTAAATCCGCATACAGGCAAGGAAGTTTGGCCTAAAGAAACTGCGGTATGGGCTTATTCCAAAGAACAATGTCAATCTCATATTGAGGATGGGCTGCTATTTTGGGGAGTGGATGGGACTGCAAAATTCCCTCGTTTCAAAAAATTTCTTACCAATCATCAAGGCGTTGTCAATCGCACCTTGTGGCATTACGATGATGTGAATCATACGCAAGGTGCATCCGGTGAATTAAAATCATTGGGTATTACGGGATTTGCCACACCTAAGCCAACTCGCCTTATCGATAGAATCATTAGAATTGCTACCGATACTGACTCTATTATTTTGGACTTTTTTGCAGGTTCTGGCACCACAGGCCATGCCGTTTTGAACTTTAACGCAGAACACGAAGATAGCAACCGCCGTTTTATTCTTTGCACCAACAACGAAAACAATATCTGCCGTGAGGTCACATATGAACGCATTAAGCGTGTGATTGACAAAGAGGGTTATGTCGCTTCACTGAAATATTATAAAGTTGACTATATTCCCATCTCTGATCGTATGTATTATGAATACGCCGACGAACTACTTGCTCATATCCGTGAACTTGTCGAACTTGAAAACGGCGTGAATTTCAGGGGCAACGATAAAATCGGAATCGTACTTACCGAGGAGGAACTAGATGACTTTATTTCTCAGCTTGAAAACAATACCAAATATCAAAAGTTGTATTTAGGTCACGATATTTTAATGGATTCACAACAGGCACAGATGTTGAAAAACAGAAAGATTTCAATAAATATTATTCCGGATTACTATTACAAGGAATTGGAGGGCTAAAAATGAATATTACCCTTGCAAATTTTCAGATAAAGGCTATTGCTGACTTAACTGCTGCAATGGAACAACCCAACAGAGATATTATACTTAAAAGTTGTACAGGAAGCGGAAAAACTATTATTCTAACGAGTTTTATGGATGAGTATTTTAAGAGCAATCATAAAACGGTGTTTATTTGGCTTACTCCCGGTAAGGGCAACCTTGAGGAACAAAGCAAAGAAAAAATGGATAGATATATCCACGGAAGCCAAACAAAATTACTATCAGATATTATGACTTCCGGCTTTGAAGAAAATGATGCCTGCTTTATTAACTGGGAAAAATTGACCAAGAAGGGCAATAATGCTTTAAAAGACAGCGAACGCACTAATTTTATAGAACATATAAGAAATGCACTTGATGATGGTTTAACTTTTAAAATCATTGTCGATGAGTCACATCAAAACGACACAATTAAAGCAGATGATATAATTGAACTTTTTCGCTCAGATAAGATTATTCGATGCTCTGCTACGCCTAAAAACTATAAAAACGCTATTTTGATTGATATTCCCGAAGAAGATGTTATAGCGGAAGGGTTAATTAAAAAGTTACTTATTATTAATGAAAATTTTGAGCAACACATAAATGTTGATGATCAAATTAAATATTTATTAGATAAAGCAATAAACAAACAACGTGAATTGCGCTCTGAATATGCAAAACAAAAAGCAGAAATCAATCCGCTTATCATCGTACAAATTCCGAATAAGTCTGACGCCTTACTCGATAGAGTAGAAGAATATTTTGAGAGTAAAGGTATTACTTACGAAAACAATTTACTTGCCGTATGGCTTTCTGACAAGAAGCAGAATCTTGAAGATATAGAAGAACCTAATGCAGATCCTATTGCAGTTATCATTAAGCAAGCGGTTGCAACCGGATGGGATTGTCCGAGAGCACAAATCCTTGTTAAACTTCGTGATAATATGAGTGAGACTTTTGAGATTCAGACAATCGGACGCATTCGCCGTATGCCTGAAGCAAAGCATTATGAAAATGACTTGCTTGATAGTTGCTATTTGTACACATTAGATGAAAAATTTACAGAGAGTGTAAAACTGAGCTTGGGAAAAGGTGCTCTTGACGCATACAAGGTGTTTTTAAAGCCGGAGCATCGTTCATTTACGATTATCAGCGAATACAAGACAGATGTGCCATATCCACGTGACGCAAAACTATCTCTAAAAGTAATACACCAGTATTTTGAAAAGAAATATCATATTACAAATGATACGATCAAAAACAGGACATTATTAGAGGCACACGGTTATTCTTTTTCTGAGGATATTATCGATTTTACAAAGTCAGGCTCAGTGAATACTCTATCAAAAGAAAATATAACCGGATTAAATGATATTTCTATACACGAGCCGTTAAATACACATAAACACGGCAAAGAATATCATCATTGTGTTGCGGAAATAGGATATAAAGTGAATTTAGATTACAATAGTACCAACACAATTATGCGCAAATTATTCCTTAACGGATTACGCTGTGATTCTAAAATTCTAAAAGTTGAAACAAGGGAACTATATTCATTTATAATCAATAATGAGCACTTACTTGTTGAAGATGTTCGTAATGCTATGGCAGATGAAACACTGCAACTAACATTGTCAGTTCCAAAAACAACGGAAAAACCTATTGGATTTCCGTTGGAAATGATTTTTACTTATGACGGAACGTCAAAATCGCAAGCAGAATTTACAAAAAATGTGTATAAAGGATACCTTTCTTCTGCGGAAAATCGTTCTTTGCCAGAAAAACTTTTTGAACGATATTGTGAGAACAGTAAAAACATTCAATGGTTTTATAAAAACGGAGACAAAGGAATTGAATATTTTTCTATTGTTTATACAGATAACTTCGGAAAGCAAAAATCGTTTTATCCCGATTATATCGTTGGAACAACCGATGGCAAGGTATGGATAATCGAAACAAAAGGCGGATTTACGAAATTCGGTGATAGTGAAGATATTGATAAATATACAGCTAAGAAATTTGGAGTGCTAAAATCTTATACGAATAAATACAATTTGTTCGGCGGAATTGTTCGTCAGGACAAACAGAGCAGTGAGCTTTGTATTTGCACAGAAACTTATTCTGATGACATTAAGAGTGATAGTTGGAAGTTGCTATCCGATGTGTTGTAAATGGGAGGTATGCATAATGAGTAATCAAGAGTCAAAGAAAAATGTTCCGATTTACTTTTATTATCTTACAATTTCTAAACAAAAGGATAGCAATGATTCTTCCACTTACGATATACAACAGATAGTGGATTCATTTTCAAAATTATTGCCATACATTACGGCAAAAGATTTGACCGATAGAAAAAAGGACATTACAAGTTCAGAAAAGGTTGTATGGCTTGATTCATATAATGATTTAAAAAATGGAAACTACAATATTATTTTTAAATCAGCTAAATATAACCATGTTAGAAATGAGATTGATACTGAAACAATGACAGAACTTGGCACCAGAAAACGCCAGCAGGATGGTGATGAAGAAAAAACACATTTATGCGTTCGCCTTGCAAAAGGGCAACACCGATTTCTTGCGGTTCACGAGAGCAACCATTATGGCATATCCATAAATTGTATTATTGATTATCTTAATACACAATTTATAAATTATAACGAAGATAGCGAGGATAAATATCATTATACGCTATCTCACGAAATTATGCCGGGGGATGATTTTCTTTCCTCATTGAAAAATGCCCGAACAACATCAGCTTTAAAATTAACTGTCAGCAAGGAAGATATAAAAGATGACTTTATGCAATTTGCAAATCGTGATGATATAGATGATGAAGTTGAAATTTGGCTTAAACGACCTAAAGGTGCAAAAAAGTTCCCTGATAATCTTATTAAGGCATATTATGATGATTTGCAAAGTAATAATAGGATTAAGAAGATTTCTGTTAAAGGAACAAACGCTTCTGGTCAGTTCGAAGTCGATACAGATCTTATGAAGATGAAACACTATTTGTCTGTTCAATCTGAAATTGTAACTAATGAAGTGGATAGTTCTGATTTCTTTGACAAAGCACAGGCGTTTATAGAAGAAACGAGGAATAAAAAATGAAAAGCATAATATTTGTTCCGATTAAGGATTACTTTATTTCAAGGAAAAAAGTCTTTATAAAGTTTCTTCTTCCTATGATTATTGCTTTGATTGCATTACTATTGGCAATGATTTTCAATTTTGGTGATTCAGAAAAAGTTATATTGACCTTTTCTGGATTTATAGATACACAAATAAACATTGTAGCAATTTTAATTTCTTTCTCGGTAGCAATCATTACAATTTTAGTATCTGCGGACAACAAAAACATACAATGCTTGAAAGAAACTGACTCAAACAAGAAACAATATAAGCCGGTTGACGGAAAGCAACTGTCTCTATTTCAGATATTGCTTTCGAATATTGCTTATAATGTTATTGTTGAAATCATATACTTAGTTGTACTTATTGCCATTTCGCTATTAAGAAGTTTCTTGCCGATTGAAACGTTAAAATATATCACAGCTGTTTGTATATTTATAATCTTACACATTTTATTTGTATTGCTTGAGTCGGTTGCTCAAATGTATCTGACTTTTTGGGCAAATAAAAAATGAAAATGGAGGCAAGGAGTAATATTCTCCCTGCTTTCATTTTCATTAAACACAAATTTTTATTTATTATCCAGCCCCCTAAAAACATTATGCTTTTACAAATTTTAGATTTATTCTTTCTTCTTCCTATTCGGAAAGCTGGCTTCCAACCACTCTTCAAACTCTGCAAGTGTAATCTTACCGTCGGAGCATTCGTCACGCTTAGTCATTGCCCGGTACTTCCACTTTTTGAAATCGGGCTCTTTAATCTGCCTTACACGAACACGGGCGGCGTAGCGTTTATAATACTTTTGATACAGCGGAATGGCGGCATTGTCCGCCATTTTCTTTTTGTAGTTTTCCTGTGCAGCTAAGTCCTGGCAGTTGCGTGTTTCACCCTCGGCAATGCGGTCACAGTAGTTGGTGTCGTAGTTGCCCTTCATAATAAAATACTTATCGCAACGCTTGCATTTACGCATTCCGATGTCAGATTTCAACAACTGCATAAGTTCAAACTCAATTTGCTGTTCAATGCTTTCGCAAACGCAGGTTTCGTAATCATCGGCTTGCAAGACAGATAGTGCAATCATTTCCGGCATAGTAAAACCGAGTTTATCTAAATTTCTTTTAATGTCAGAAGATATTTCCGCAACGGCAGCCATTTTAATATCTAAATCGAAATCGCTTTCTACACAATCATCAAGCACATTTTTAACTTGGAGTTCAGCATCTAATATGCTGATGTCATGCATAACCGTTCGTTTTTGTTCTGTCGGTAACCCGTGTTTGCGGCAATAGCCTGCAAATCTCGTCTTATGCGTAAGGTGATTAAAAAATCCGTCGCAAAAATTCTCGTCAAATGTAGCTTCGATAAGATGCAGCAAATTATTTTGCATTTCTTTAAGGTAGTGATAATATTCGGTCAATTCTTCCTTTGAGCAATGGGGGAAAATCGGCGGAAATTCAGCTGTAAAGAGAGAGGCTTCCACCAAAGGCTTAAAGCGTTTTTGTGTTTCAATTAAAGTCAAATAATAATAAAGTTTCTTTTCTTCTTCGGATAGTAAAGAAATATCAAGACTTGTCTTTTCAGGCAAGTCTTTTTTTGTGTGCTTTAAGCACTCGCTGTATGCCGAATCAAAATCAGCATAAAGAAAATTTAGAATTCCTTCGCCCGGTTGAAGAAAGACGGAAGCGGTATTCAACGTTGAGATGTAAGTTCTGCTGTCGCCAATGGGAAGAAAGTCAAAAGAGGAATTTATTTTTTGCGTGACAGCTCGTAAACGAATAAGAGTATCAGCAGTTTCCTGCTTGATTTGAGCAAGCTCACCATCCGACAAAGAAAACTCCTTTTTACCGATAGCGGAAAGGGTAATTGCATTTCTTTTATCAACCTCGATAGCGTTATACAATTCAAAAAGCTGTGAATAGTTGTACTCGTCATTTACGGAAAGCACACAAGATTTTTCGTCATCTGTTGTGTGCCATCTGTTTGGAGAAAACCCAAAGGCTACGGCGCTGTATTTATCTGTCGTTTGAAATAAATTTTCACTCATTGCGATACCTCTGTTTTAGAAAATGAGAATTTTTGAATTGTTAGCAAATCCATATTACTACAATGAACATTATACAAAAATATTGCCTTTATGTCAACACACCGATATAATGAATTTGCAAATCAAGTTTGCAACAAACCAAATTATCTAAAATTGAATGACCGTCCAAATGGGATATGACTTTGCGATGACAGCCTGTAACGAAGATAGCGAAGCAACGCCGCCGAGGTGGGGGCAGGGATAGAAAAACTGCATTCGGGAGAAACGGCAAAAGGCAACGGAAAGAGACCTCCTCTTTTTCTGTTGCCTCGTACATAGCTGTACACACCGTGCAGCTTATTTTCTCACGAAGGAGGTTAATAAAGATGAGAAAGACAGAATTAAAAGAGCTTTACAAGATGATGTTTCCAAATTATCCGGACATCGTTACGGTAGCTCAACTTCAGCAAATGCTCGGTGTAAGCCGACACTTGGCGTATGACCTAATCAGCGACGGATATATCTCCGGCGTTAAAATCGGAAACGCTTACAAAATTCCGAAGGTCAATGTTATCAACTATGTTATGGAGGAGGGGACGAAGAATGCAAGTTGAAAAGCTGAAAACAATTGATGCGGATACGCTGCTCTCAACACCGATGAAGAAAACTTTGTTTGTGGTTGACGGATTAATACCCCAGGGACTAAGCGTACTATCCGGCTCAAGCAAAATCGGTAAGAGCTGGCTTATGCTGTGGCTGAGTATTCAGGTGGCAAGAGGACAGCCTGTGTGGGAATTTGAAACCCACAAGAGCGATGTGCTCTATATGTGCTTGGAAGATACTTATGCGAGAATTCAAAATCGACTGTATAAAATTACGGATGAAGCGCCGAGCGAGTTGAGAATAGCAACGACGAGTTTTCAAATCGGTAACGGTTTGGAACAGCAGATTGAACAGTATCTCTCCGACTTTCCGCAAACAAAGCTTGTAATCATAGACACCTTTCAAAAGGTGCGTGATTCAAAAAGCACCGGCGGAAAAAGCGGAATGTATGCAGGCGACTACGATGATGTGTCGGCACTAAAAAATATTTCAGACAAGTACGGCATAGCAGTTGTAATCGTTCATCACGTGAGAAAACTGAAAGATGCAACCGACCCATTCAATGAGGTGTCAGGCTCAACAGGCATCACAGGCGCAGCCGATACAAATTTTGTTTTGAAGCGCAGCCGTGCCAATGAAACGGGAACGCTGCTTGCTACCGGTCGAGATATTGAGTATCAGGAGCTGACCTTGAAGTTTGACAACCACAGTCATCTGTGGGAACTTATCGAGCGAAAAGATATGGAGGAAATTCACCGAGAAGAAATTCCAAAGTTTGTTTTCCGACTGGTTGATTTTATTTCAGAGCATAAAGAGTGGCAAGGTACGGCGACGGAGCTCGTTACACAAATGAATGAAACCGAAGTCACGCCCAATGTGGTAACGAAAATACTTGCTCGCTTTTCTTCGGAGATTTTTCAGCCACAAGGCATTGAATACAGAACGAAACGCACAGGTACAAGCAGACTGATACGCTTGAAAAAGTATGACAGCAATGACGGTGATGACAATGAATCCACTATATAGGAAAAAGTCGTCACAGCCGTCACGACTGTCACTTTTGGAGAAAGTGGGATACAAGGCTATACAGGTAATGCCAATCCATAGAGGTAACGAGCATAGGTTTTGTAAAGCCTTAAAAGACCCACAAAACCGGCGGCAAATGCCGAAATGGGCTTGCCGCCCCTGTAACCCCGATTTTTAACAGAAAGGAATGAAAATTTATGAGACAAAGAACAACTGCAATCAATATCCGAGTAACTGAGGGAGAAAAAAGAAAAATGGAAACTGCCGCTAAAAAATGCGGCCTTTCGCTCTCCGCTTATCTTAGAAAACTTGGTCTTGGCAAAGAAGTTCAGGCAACCTTGCCACAGGAATTTTACGAAGCTTACCGTGGTTTAACTGCGCTTCGTGACAACTTCAAGTCGCTATCCGACGACAGAATCAGCGCCGGATTTGATTATGTCGTAAGCAAATTTTTGAAGGCTTACCACACAATCGGTGAGCCGGAAGGCGCAAGTGATTCGTCATGGCAGTAACAAAAATATGGGCTGTAACAGACAGCGTCAACCGTGTTTTAAGCTATGCGGCAAACCCGGACAAGACGATTTACAGCGATGTTTGCAAGGCACTTCACTACGCAAGCGACGAGCGAAAAACCGTAATCGGTGAAGAAAAAGCTATGTATGTGACAGGCGTAAACTGCACCGCAGAAACAGCTTTTGCCGAGATGAATGCGGTGCAGGAACGCTTTGATAAGACGGTCGGCAATGTGGCTTATCACGCATATCAGAGTTTCAAAACAGGTGAAGTTACACCGCAGCTTGCACACAAACTCGGCGTTGAACTTGCAAAAAGAATGTGGGGCGATCAGTACCAAGTGCTGGTCGCTACGCACTTTAACACCGGCACTTACCACAACCACTTAGTTATCAATTCGGTGAATATGTGGAACGGTAAGAAGTTTAACTGTAACGAGGGTGCATACTGGAAACTGCGCAGTATTTCCGATGAGCTTTGCAAAGAAAACGGTTTGACGATCATTAAGAATCCTAAAGGAAAGACACCCCGCAAGCTGTACTTTGCGGAAAAGAACGGCGAGCCTACCCGATACAATTTAATGCGTGAGGCGATAGATAAAGCGCTTACGATGAGTACAAATCCCAAAGCTTTCACCTATGTTATGAAACAGCTCGGATATGTAATCGACCTTAATCCATATCATAAGTACGCCACCATTCGCTCTGTCAACAGCAAGAAAGCAACTCGTTTGTACCGCTTGGGAGAAGCCTATGACCGTGACGCAATCTATGACAGAATGAGAGATACTCTGCGAAACAACTCTCAGGAAGCTTACCGCTTATACTATGAGTTTACCGAAAAAAAGAGCTTCGGTGTAACAATTCAAAAGGCTCATTTCGTTAAAGGTAACTTAAAAACCGCAAAGAAATGCTCATGTACGGTAAGGAAGCAAGCAACCGAAAACAAGAGATAGACCGCC
>CABQCC010000011.1 GCA_902462495.1 uncultured Eubacterium sp.
GTTTTTTAGAATAATATAATATATAATAAAATCGATTATACGGTAATGGGCGGTGAAAAAGTGAAGATATTAGCCATCGGTGATGTTGTGTCGAGTCAAGGCTGTGATTATTTGCGTGACAATTTGCCAAAGCTAAAAAGAGAGTATCAGGCAGATTTTGTTATTGTAAACGGCGAAAACAGCGCAGTCGGCAACGGCGTGACACCAAAAAGTGCACAGCATATTTTTACAAGCGGTGCAGATGTTATCACCCTCGGCAATCATTCGCTTCGCAGACCTGAAATTGCGGATTTTCTTGACGAAAACGAGTTCATCATCCGTCCGTGCAACTACCATTCCTCTGCTCCGGGCAACGGCTCGGTTATTCTCGACAAGGGCAAAAACCGAGTGGCAATCATCAATTTGCAAGGTGCTGTTTATCTTGACAACATCATCAATCCGTTTGACAGCATTGATGACGAAATCAAAAAGGTCAAGGACGACGGAGCAAACATTATAATAGTTGACTTTCACGCAGAAGCATCGGGAGAGAAAAAAGGTATGGGATTTTACCTTGACGGCAAAGTTTCCGCTGTCTTTGGTACTCACACCCACACTCAAACCGCCGATGAGCAGATTTTGCCAAACGGCACGGGCTACATCACCGACATTGGTATGACCGGTCCGTATTATTCCGTTTTGGGCGTCACTCCCGAAGTTGCAATACAAAAAATGAAAACAAATTTGCCGGTTAGATTTACAAACCCTGACGGTCCGTGCACCTTGGAGGGCATTGTGATTGAAATAGACGAAGCGACCGGCAAAACCACACATATAGAAAGGTTCAGAAAATGACCAAAAAGGCAGTGGCAATTCTGTGTGTAATTGCCATAATCACCGCCTTGTTCACAGGCTGTAAAAGCAATGTGCCCGAACAAAAGCACGAACTTGTTTTGCAAACCACGGCAAAGGTAACCGAGGACACAGACAATTTCAAAATCAGCTACAGCCAGTCGGATTCGCTAAATCCGTTTGAGGCGGACACACTAAACAACCAAACAGCGAACGACCTTGTGTACGAACCGCTGTTCAGAATAGACGAATCGTTTGAGGCAGTTCCGGAAATTGCAAGTTCATACACATATGAAGATTCGCACACGCTGTCAGTCACCATAGTCAGCGGTCTCAAGTTTTCGGACGGGTCACCTCTTACGGCAAGCAATGTTGTCAGCTCATTCCACGAGGCTCAAACCTCACCGAGATGGAAAAACAGCCTGAAGCCGATATATTCCGCATCGGTTGTGAGCGACACGGCAGTAAAATTCAAACTGTCGTATGCAAACCCGTATGCGCATCAGCTTTTGACATTTTATATTGCAAAGAACTCGTCAAAATCAAAATATCCGCTCGGCAGCGGACGGTACAAATTCCTTGAAGAAAACGGCAAACTGTATGTTGAGCAAAACAAGGAATACAAAGAAAACTTCAATCCGAGATTTACAAAAATTCAGCTTGTCAATGTTCCGTCGGCGGAATCAATCAACAACGCTATGAACATAGGCAACATCAGTTACGCATACCGTGATGCCAGCAACGACACGGTGGTAAGGCTCAAGTGCAATAAAAAGCAGGTTAACCTGAACAATATGGTTTACTTGGGACTTCGCAACTCAATGGGAATCACATCAAATGCAGACATTCGCCGTGCGATTTCGCTTGCGGTTGACCGTGGCATACTTGCAAAAAGTGCTTATCAAGGCTATGCACGACCTGCAACTTCGCTGTACAATCCGATGTCAAAACTCGGACTGGAAACAAAGATTTTTGCAGGCTCGGCTGACACGGCGGCGGCAAAGCAGGCAATCGCAAAAAGCGGATACAAATCAAACCAACTCACGCTGAAAATTGTTGTGAACGAAAACGAGAACAGAGTTGCAATCGCAAAACTTGTAGCACAGCAATTGGAGGCTGTCGGATTCAAGGCGACCGTCAAGGTTTACAGTCAAAAGATTTTCAAGCAAGCACTCAAATACAACAACTACGACATATATATTGCCGAAACGAAAATACCGAACGATATGAGGCTTTCGTCATTTTTTGACAAATCGGGTAAAACTCATTACGGTATGAGCACCGAGAGCGAAACCGCAAAGCTGTACAGAGATTATCTCAACAACGGCGGTGAGCTTGGAAAATTCATTCTTTCATTTTCAAACGAAATCCCTTTTGTGCCGATTGTGTACAGAAAAGGAGTTATCTGCTATTCAAAGGCTATGCACGGAGATATGCAGGGATATTACGGCAATTTCTTTGCCAACATTGAAGATTGGTATTACAATTGATAAATTCATCGAATATCCACCGACTTAATCGAAAAGGAGAAATCTATGATTAAATACGAAAATCCAAACGGATATATAGAAATCACCAACAACTATTTTGCCAGACTTGTCGGTAATGCGGCACAAAGCTGTTTCGGCGTTACAAGAATGGTGAATGCAAACCCCGTGCAAACAATAAAGTATGCCATCAAAAGCAGAGTTGACGGCGTTGACCTTGACACATCAAATCAGGGTGTAATAATCAAGAGCGTCAACGGCGCATTAGTTGTTGACCTTTCTATCGCTGTGTCATACGGTGTAAACATCAATGCCATTGCGGACAGCATTGTAAACAAAGTTCGCTACACTATCGAAAGCACCACAGACTTGAAGGTTTCCGAAGTAAATGTTCATGTCGAAGGCATCGACAGTATTAACTAAACTCGGAGGACAACAATGATTACAGGACAGATGTTTCGTGACGGTGTTATTTCCGCCGCAAACAACATAGCAAACAGCAGACAGGCAGTTGACGCACTCAACATTTTTCCCGTTCCTGACGGTGACACAGGCACAAATATGTCGATGACAATCGCATCGGCATCGGACGACATAAAAAATATGGAGGACGACAGCAACCTCGGCGATGTTGCAAAAAGAGTGGCTTCAGCCCTTCTTCGTGGCGCAAGAGGAAACTCTGGCGTTATTCTTTCACTTATATTCCGTGGCTTTTCAAAGGCTTTCAAGGGTATTGAAAAAGCTGACGGCAACGATATTGCACACGCATTCCGTATGGGAAGCGATGCGGCATACAAGGCAGTAATGAAGCCGACCGAGGGCACAATCCTCACAGTAGTGAGATGTGCGGCAGAGGCGGCAGAAGAATTTGCACCGAGCAACAACGAACCTATCGATGTATTCTTAGCGGCAATTGAAGCGGCAAAGGAAGCGCTCGCAAAAACACCTGAAATGCTCCCTGTCCTCAAGCAGGCAGGAGTTGTTGACGCAGGCGGTCAGGGCTTCTTGCTCATCCTTGAGGGTATGAAATCGGTGTTCATCAACAATGTGATTATCCGCCCTATCGGTGAGGAAGCAATCACAGACAAAAAATCATCTGCAAGCGATGAGGCTCAAAGCGGATACCGTTGCGAATTTGTTATCCAAAAGGAACATGGTGCAAAAGAGAGCGATTCAATCAAACTCCGTGCATATCTTGAAGCTATCGGCAGTGATGTTGAGGTTCACGAGGAAAACGGCAAAATCGAGGTTAAGGTTACAAGTGAACAGCTTGCCACAATTGTGCAAACTGCCACAAAATACGGTCAACTTTTTGACATAAACATTCAAAATCTTGCGACTCCAAAACAGGAGGAGAAAAACGAAACCGACGAAAATGAAATTGCAGAGCCTGAAAACGACTACGGCTTTGTATCGGTTTGTGCAGGCGAGGGACTCACGGAGCTTTTCTCCGACCTCGGTGCAGATATTGTTGTCAGCGGCGGTCAAACAATGAACCCGTCAACCGATGACATCATAAAGGCTGTTATGAAAGTTCCGGCAAAAATTGTGTATGTTTTGCCAAACAACAAGAACATCATTATGGCGGCGCAAATGGCAAAGAACAGCGTGAGCGACAGAGAGGTTGTTGTGCTTGAAACAAAGACGGTGCCTCAGGGAATCTCCGCTATGCTTGCCTTTGACGAAACAGCAGACAAGGAAGAAAATATTGACACAATGATGCAGGCGGCAGGCAATGTTCAAACCGCATCGGTTACCTTTGCGGCTCGTGACAGCGAGGTTGACGGCAAGCCAATCAAAGAAGGTCAAATTATGGGACTTTGCAACGGCGCCATCAAGTTCATCGGCGAGGACAGAGAGGAAATTGCTTTTTCCGCAACAGACGAACTGTTCAACCCTGACGAAAACGCACTTGTGACAATTATTTACGGTGAGGACGCAACCGAAGAGGACGCACAAAAGATTGAGGAAAAACTCACCGAAAAATACGGAAGCAACATCGAGGTAAGTATCGTAAACGGCGGTCAGCCTGTATACTACTATCTTATTTCGGTAGAATAATACATCGTAGGGGCGAACTGCGTTCGCCTCTTATCAAAGGTTTATCAATTATGGATTACAGTGATTACAACATTCAATTCATAAAAGGTGTAGGAGATAAAAGAGCCCAACTTTTCAATAAGTTGGGCGTTTACACTTTGCAGGACCTTATCAATTATTATCCACGAAAATACATTGACTGGAGCAAAACGCTCACGGTCAAAGATGTCAAATCGGGAGAGTCCGCTTTCATCAAAGCAACTATGATTACCCCTGTGAAAGAGGCAAAAATCAGAAAAGGGCTCACCCTATACAAATGCAATTTTACGGACGGCGAAACCGTTATCCATGTGACGATTTTCAACAACGCCTATCTTGCAAAAGCCTTGCGAACCTTTGACGACTACATTCTTTACGGCAAGGTTGACAGAACATTCACCGAGGCGTCTATGAGTTCGCCTCAAATCGAAAAAGCAGAAAAAGCGACAGGCATTGAGCCGATTTATCCCGCAACCACAAACCTTTCGTCAAAGATTATCAAAAAGGTGGTTAGGGCAGGTCTTGACAAAGTCGGAGCAATTCCCGACACTCTGCCCGAATATCTGCTGACCGAATACAATCTTTGTTCGCTCAACTTCGCAATCAGGCAAATTCACTTCCCCGACAAAGAGGAAAATATCGAAATCGCAAGACGCAGGCTGATTTTTGAGGAACTATTGACTCTCCAACTCGGTTTGATGAAACTAAAAAGCAAGAGAGCAACAAAGAATTTGTTGAAAATGCCTCTTGATTTCAGCGAAGAATTTTATTCGCTTCTGCCGTTTGACCCGACAAACGCACAGAAAAAAGCGGTTGCCGACTGCATTGCCGACCTAAACGGCGACAGGCAGATGAACAGGCTTATTCAGGGTGATGTCGGTTCGGGCAAAACCGCCGTTGCGGGTGCGGTTATGTACACCGTCATAAAAAACGGCTTTCAAACTGCAATGATGGCGCCTACAGAAATCCTCGCAACCCAGCACTACGAGAGTTTTTGCAAGCTGTTTGACGGCACGGATATAAGAATTGCCCTGCTGACAGGCTCAACAAAGGCGGCTGAAAAAAAGAAAATCAAGCTTGCACTTTACGACGGCGAAATTGATTTGATTATCGGCACTCACGCACTTATTCAAAATGATGTTGAATTCAAAAACTTGGGTTTGGTGTGCACGGACGAACAGCACCGATTCGGTGTTGAACAACGCTCCAGCCTTGCAATGAAAGGCAACAATCCGCATCTCCTTGTTATGTCGGCAACCCCAATTCCACGCACAATGGGGTTGATTATTTACGGCGATTTGAACATTAGCGTGCTTGACGAATTGCCACCGGGCAGGCAGGAAATCCGCACCGATTTGGTGACAAGCGCCTACCATCAACGCATATACAAATTCATCAAAAACGCAGTTGACAACGGCAATCAGGCGTACATTGTTTGCTCCCTTGTTGACGACAACGACAGCGATTTGCTTTCGGCAAAAGAATACGCCGACAAGCTCTCAACCGAGGTTTTTCAGGGATATAATCTCGGACTTCTCCACGGCAAAATGAAGCCGAAAGAAAAAGACAAAGTTATGCAGGAATTTGCAAAAGGCAATGTTCAAATTCTTGTTTCAACCACGGTTGTTGAGGTTGGCGTTGATGTGCCGAACGCAACCGTTATGCTCATAGAAAATGCCGACCGTTTCGGTTTGTCGCAACTTCATCAGCTTCGTGGCAGAGTCGGCAGAGGCAAGGACAAAAGTTTTTGCATTTTGGTGTCCGACAACAAATCGGAGTCATCTGTTGAGCGCTTAAAATTGCTTAAATCAACAAATGACGGCTTCAAAATTGCGGACTACGACTTAAAAACAAGAGGTCCGGGCGACTTCTTCGGCACAAAACAACACGGTTTGCCACAGCTAAAAATTGCGGATATGCTTGAGGACACAAAAATTCTTGAGCAATGCAAGGAATGTGCAAAATACATCCTCAAAGACGACCCGAATCTTGACAATTTCCCTGAGCTTTGCAGGCAAATTTCCGATATGTTCAGAAAGACGGATTACTGATGAAATACAAATACGAACTACACACTCACACAAAATACGGTTCTCGTCAATGCGGCAGAACCGAGCCGAAAGATATTGCAAGAATGTACAAGGAAAAAGGCTATTCGGGCATTGTCATAACCGACCATTACAGCCCGCTGACCTTTGATTTGGCTCACGGATATTTCAATCCGCAAAAGTTCATCGACTGCTACATCGACCCATATCTTGAAATGAAAAAATACGAGGATGAGCATTTTTCCGTTATGTTCGGAATGGAAATTCGACACTATGCAACCGCAAACGACTACCTTGTTTACGGTGTTGACGAAAACTGGCTGAGAAAACAGGGCAACCTGCTTGCACTTTGGGAAAAACAGATGTGCGAACTTATGCACAGTCAGGGTTATTTGGTGTATCAGGCTCACCCGTTTCGACCTGCGATTACACGATGCAATCCCGACTACCTTGACGGAATTGAGGTCTACAACGGCAAAACTCCAAAGAAATCGAACGAAAAAGCGGAGGCTTGGGCAAAAAAGCACAACAAGCTGATGGTGTCGGGTTCGGATTTTCATGTGCCGAAACAGCTTGCAAGGGGCGGAATCATAACCGAAAAGCCGATTTGTAACAACGCCGATTTGCTCGACACCCTCAAATCTATGGATTTTGAAATGATTAAGACTTATTAATCTGTACACCTAAATTTTATTAATATTATATCTTTTTAAATGGTTAAGCATACTATATAATATTCTCATAATTAACCGACAGGAGAATATTTTATGGAAAAAACAGCAAAAAACAACAAGGTTAAGCGTGTTTGCATAACAGGTCTTATGGCGGCACTTGTTTGTGTTGCAACCGCTTTTATCAAAATGCCGACAGGCATAAATTCCGGCTATCTTCACTTTGGTGACAGTATGATTTATCTTGCAGGATGTTTGCTTGGTCCGTGGGCTTCCCTTGCGGCAGCCATCGGCGGTGCGCTTGCAGATGTTATTTCCGGAGCACCTCAATGGGCACCGGCAACCGCAGTCATCAAGGCGCTCAACGCCGTTCCGTTTATCCTTGTTTGCAGAAACACAAATCACAAAATCATCACAAAATGGACAGTTCCGATGACCATAGTTTCGGGTCTTATCACAATCGGCGGATACCTATTGGCAGAGGGCATTATGTACTCGTTCCCGACAGCAATCACATCCGTTCCGTTCTCTTGCATTCAGGCAGTCGGCTCGGCAATCGTATTCATCATCGTTGGTGCAGTCCTCGACAAAATCAAAATCCAAAAATACATCTAATAATTCACTCTATAAAAGGCTTTACGGCGTGTAACCGTAAAGCCCTTTTTTTCATATTATATTATGTAAGATAACAGGCAATTGTGGGGTGACAGTGCGTGATGCCGTGAATAGCTGTCATTTTCTGCCTGATAACATATATCGCTCATTCCAACGAATTTGCAAGGCGGTCGTATTCATCAATCGCCTTTGAAAGTGCAATATAGCAGTATCCGAGCGAGTTGTTCATCTTTTCCTTTGCAGAGGAAATGTGTCGGGAAACGGTCGGTTGCGACAGTTTAAGCAAATTTGCAATTTCAGCTTGGGTTTTGTGATTTTCGTATCTATATCTTAGGCAAACGCTCTGCATCGGGGTAAGTTCCTCTTGCATAATAAGCGGCAAAACCGCCGAAAAAGCCTTTTTCTTTGCCTTTTCCCTATCCATTCCGTCAACCGTGGAATAGTCCTCGTAATAATAATTATTGATAAAGTCTATCATTGTCGTGGTCCTCCTCGTAATATCCAAAAAGCATTGATGCCGTTCTTCTGCATTCACAAGCCATATCGTAATATATTTTAATTTTTCTTCTCAACGACACAAGGTCCTCGCCACGATAGACGCACAGCAACGGCTTCATTGCGTCAAGTTTTGCGCTCAACACCTTGTATTGTTGCTCATATTCATGAGCCAATTCATTAATTGTCATCTTCTGCCCTTCTTTCAATATGTAATAAATCAACTTGAGTGGTTTGTCGATTTTAGACAAGCATTTATCGAACTTATGTTCAAATTTCGCAATGTCTACTGCATATATTAGTCGAACATTTGTATTGTGTCAATATTTTTTGAATAAAAAGTCCAAAAAACTTCTCGACAAAAATCGACAAATGGTACAAACACTGTTGTTTTCGTCTATTAAAAGGTGATAATTTAATTTTATGAGGTTCATCATAAAATTTTATTCCCGTTTTTGTATATTTTAACAAAAATGTTTTAACTTTTGACTTGACAAGTTGGTAAATTTCTACTATAATGTTGGTACACTCGAAACGGAGCCGCAACCGTTTTGGGTAACCTGTCCTCCTATAGTTTGTTATAGACAGAGAGGGAAAAGAGTAGGTGTTACACCTGCTCTTTTTTCTTTTATAAAAAGGCGACCGCAGGTCGCCCCTACAATATTCTTCTTTATCCAAATTCCGTAGGGGGGCGAACTGTGTTCGCCTGCAAAATCCGAATATCAAACAATTCGTCAACACAAATAAACTCTGCCTATATATTGTATTAATTACAATTATATGTTATAATATATCGAATAAATTGCGAGGTGAACTTATGCAAGAAATTATTACAGAGGTTAAGGGCGAGGCTCTTACTATTGTTAATTCCACCAACACCGCCATTGCTGCACAGAGCGGTTCGTTGCCTGTTTTTGGCACACCGTTTATGATTGCGCTTATGGAAAAGGCAACCTGCACGGCTACTTCTGATTTTTTAGAAGGTGATGAAACTACTGTCGGCACGGCAATCAATGTCACTCACGACAAGGCGAGCGGTGTGGGCACGATTGTAATTGCTTATGCAACACTCAAAGAAGCACAGGGCAGAAAGCTCATCTTTGATGTAAAGGCTTGCGAGGAGGACGGCACGGTAATCGGCAAGGGCACAATCGAAAGATTTGTTGTTGACAGCGTGCGCTTTATGAAAAAAGTGGAGGCAAAATAATGGTTAAGGCAGTTATTTTTGACTTTGACGGAACACTTTGCGACACCGGAGTAGGCGTTAAAAAAAGTGCAAAATACGCACTTGACGCTTTTGACATTGAAGCGCCCGAATGGGAAAAACTCGGCTTTTTTATCGGACCTCCCCTGCTTGTTACATTTCAGGAAAAATTTAATCAAAGTGTAACGGATGCCGAAAAACTCGTTAAAAAATATCGTGAGAGATATACAAACATCGGACTGTACGAAAGCGAATTTTACGAAGGTATTCCACAGCTTTTAAAGACGCTCAAAAGCGAGGGCTTCAAGCTTGGCGTTGCGTCATCAAAGCCTATCAACTATATTGAGGAACTTCTTATAAAAGCCGGACTCAAGGATTATTTTGACTGCATAAGTGCGGTCAGCTTCAATGCGGACTGCGAGTCGAAGCAAAGCATTTTGAGCCGTTGCCTAAACGAACTCGGAATTGAACCTTGCGACGCAATTATGGTCGGCGACAGATTTTATGATATAGACGGTGCACGAGAAGCCGGAGTTCCAAGCGTAGGCGTTCTTTGGGGATTCGGCAACAAATTTGAACTTATCGAAAGCGGTGCGGATTATGTTATCGACAAAATCGAGGACATCGAATCCATTGCTCTCGGTATGTATGAACGAACCGAAAATTCGCAGGGCATCTACAACGGCAGAGTGCTCACATTCCATGTTGACGACATCACTCTCTGCAACGGCGACAAGGCAAACAGAGAAGTTGTTGACCACCCCGGCGGTGTGGGAATCATTGCGCTGACCGATGACGAGTGCGTTTATATGGTGCGTCAGTTCCGCTATCCATACAAGGAAACTATATACGAAATCCCTGCCGGCAAGCGTGAAAAAGACGAAGACCCTCTTGAAACCGGCAAGCGTGAACTCCACGAGGAATGCGGTATTATTGCGGAAAATTATATCGACCTCGGCAAAATTTATCCGTCACCGGGCTACACAAACGAAGAAATCTATCTCTATGCGGCAACAGGCTTGACAGAGGTTGAGCAAGAACTTGACGAGGACGAATTTTTGCAGGTGACAAAGATGAAACTGTCCACCCTTGTCGCAAAAATTATGAGCGGTGAAATTACAGATGCAAAAACAATTGCAGCCGCATTTAAACTGAAAGAATTGAGAAATATAAAGTAATGAGTGCTTATTTAGACAACAGCGCAACCACAAAGCCTGAGGAGGCAGTTGCAAAAAAAGTTTATCAAATGTTGACCGAGCATTTTGGCAATCCGTCGTCTTTCCACAAAGAGGGATTGGACGCAAATGCAGAAGTTCGCAGAGCAAGGGAGATAATTGCAAAATCCCTTTCGTGCGAAAACGAGGAATTGTTTTTCACCTCTGGCGGCACAGAGGCAAACAACCTTGCAATCTTTGGCTCGGCAATGGCAAACAAGCGCAAAGGCAACCGAATTGTCACCACCGCCATTGAGCACGAAAGCGTGCTTGAATCGGTGGCAGAACTCGAAAAACAGGGCTTTGAGGTTATCAGGCTTGAACCGAACAGCGACGGAAACATCAGCGAGGAGCAGATTTTTGAGGCCGTCAACAGCGACACAATCCTTGTTTCGATGATGTATGTCAACAACGAAGTCGGTTCGGTTTTGCCTGTCAAGAGCATAAGAAAAGCTGTCAAAAAAGCAAAAGCACCTGCACTTGTGCACATCGACTGCGTTCAGGCATACGGCAAGTACGAAATCAAGCCTGCCAAACTGGGCGCCGATTTGGTGACAATCACGGCTCACAAGGTGCACGGTCCAAAGGGCACGGGTGCGTTATACATTAAAAAAGGCACACGAATTGTGCCGAGAACATACGGCGGAGAACAGGAACACAAAATCAGACCGGGCACAGAGGCTTCACCTCTTATTGCAGGTTTCGGCGAAGCGGTTTCGCTGTTCCCCGACCTCAAAAAACAGACTGCCGAAATTCACGAATTGAACTCTTACGCAAGGGCGGAGCTTGAAAAAATCGACGGTGTCCAAATCAACAACAGCACCGAATCATCGGATTACATCCTCAATGTGTACATTCCGAGCTTTATGACAAGCCAGACGATTGTTCAGCACCTTTCGAGCCAATACAGAGTTTATGTCAGCAACGGTTCTGCCTGTGCAAAGGGCAAAAAAAGCCATGTGCTAACGGCTATGAAACTCGGCGACAAAGTGATTGAAAAATCAATCCGTATCAGCTTCAGCAAAATGAACACAAAGGCGGACATTGACGAGCTTACATCGGCAATCCGTGAAACCGTGGAAAAATATCCACTGTAATTATTTATTTTTATCAATTTATATAGGCAACAATTTGCCAAATTCAAATATAACAGGAACAAAAAATGAGAGAAATTATACTTATCAAAAACGGCGAGCTTGTTCTCAAGGGGCTCAACAGAAACACCTTTGAGGACATTCTCATAAAAAATATGCGCAAGGCACTTGCCGAAATCGGCGAGTTCACCTTCAAAAAAAGTCAGTCAACAATTATGGTTGAGCCGAATGATGACGACATTGACCTTGATGACGCAGTTGAGCGTCTCAAAAAAGTTTTCGGCATTGCGGCACTTTCAAGAGCACTTGTTGCCGAAAAAGATATGGACGACATCAAGGCAAAAACAATCGAATACCTCGGTGAGCGTTTTGAAGATGCAGAAACCTTTAAGGTGGAAGCAAAGCGAAGCGACAAAAAGTTCCCGCTCAAATCACCTGAGATTTGCAGAGAACTCGGCGGTCACATCCTTTCAAACTACCACGATTTAAAGGTTGATGTGCACAATCCGGAACTCACCGTTACGGTCGAAATCAGAGATACTTATGCTTTCGTCAGAGGCAACAATATCAAGGGCGCAGGCGGTATGCCTGTCAGCACAAGCGGCAGAGGTGCGGTGCTCATCAGTGGCGGAATCGACTCTCCTGTTGCGGCTTATATGATGGCAAAGCGTGGAATTGAACTTGTTTCCGTTCACTTTGCTTCCCCTCCGTACACAACCGAACTTGCCGAGCAAAAGGTTATGGACTTGCTCCACAAAGTTGCGCAGTACAGCGGACCGATCACAACCTATGTTGTGCCGTTTACCGAACTTCAGGAAGCTATCAGGGACAAGTGCCCTGAGGTTTACTTCACAATCATTATGAGAAGATATATGATGAAAATTGCGGAAATCATTGCAAAGCACCAAAATTGCTCCGCACTCATCACAGGCGAAAGTGTGGGTCAGGTTGCAAGCCAAACAATCTATGCACTCGGATGCACCGATGTTGCAACCGAACTCCCTGTTTTCAGACCTTGTATCGGTATGGACAAGGACGAAATCGTGCGTATTTCAAGAGAAATCGACACTTTCCAGACCTCGATTTTGCCATACGAGGATTGCTGTACGGTGTTCACTCCAAAGCATCCGAAAACAAGACCGCATATTGAAGAAATACTCGAAGCAGAAAAAGCACTCGACAGCGAGGCACTTATTCAAAGAGCCGTTGAGGGTGCAAGAAAGACAGTGATTAAATAATGAAAAAGGATAATAAAAATTCATTTGCCGAAACGGTGAAAAAGTACAAACTTCCTATCATTTGCATTGGTGCACTTGTTGCGGTTTTGGTTGCAATTGCAGTCATCAACTCAATAAGCACCGCATATTTAAGACCGTACGAAAAGAAGTACAAGGTCAAATATCCTCGCCATATCGCAGAGGAATTTTGCGACGCTTACGGCATCGATACCGAAGTTTGCGGTATGCTGACTTTTGATGACACCGACGAAAAAGTTTATGTCACCACCGACACTTATCAAAACGGCAATCATTTTGATTCGGGTTCTGCGATTGATGACGACAAGCAAATCAAATCAATCGGACTTGAAAGCTCCGCAACCGAAATTGAAAAGCTGTATTCTTCCGTAAAAGGCTACAACAGTTGCAGCCAAACTGTCACACTCACCAACATTTACGGCAAAAGCAAAACCTATCAGGTCATCGCCGCATACTATGCAAATATGTATTCAAGCGACGACAATGGCTATGTTTTTCCGTATTTTGCTCACGGCGATTTGACAGAGGACAGCTTCAACCAATACGAGGACAGAGTCTACTGCCGTTCGCTATACCATCCGTCATATGATATGTCATATACCGATAATTATTTGAGCATAAATGTTGACACGGACTTTATGAAAGACTTTAAGTTCGTCATCCTCTGCGTTGAGGTTGACGGCAAGGTTAAGCCATATACCGACGCTGTGAAGAATAAAAAAATCCACTACCCACAGGTTTGGTACGATAAGCACGACAAACACAATCCGTATTGGCTCTCATCACAATGGCAACCTGAAGTTTACACCGACAAAAAGCACAAAACAACTGAAAAGATGTAACTGAAATCACCTTTTCCGAGGATGCGGAGAAGGTGATTTTTTTATAAAAACAACCCCCTGGGAGGGTTGTTTTTTTGTTTTGGGGTATGATAATATACAAGTGTATAAATAGTATTTAAGGAGAAAATTATGCACATTCCTGAAAATTATCTTTCCCCGGCTACCTGTGCGGTTATGACAGCCGCCGCTATTCCTGCGTTGGGATATTCAATAAAAAAAGTATCTAAAGAAATCACAAAGGACAAAATGCCTCTTTTGGGTATCTTTGCCGCTTTTTCATTCGTTGCAATGATGTTCAACATTCCAATTGTCGGCGGTTCAACCGGTCACGCAGTAGGCGGAACGCTGATTGCCATATTGCTTGGACCGGAGGCGGCGTGCCTGTCGGTCAGCGTGACTTTGATTTTGCAGGCGCTCTTGTTCGGTGACGGCGGTATACTTGCAATCGGTGCAAACTGCTTCAATATGGCGTTTGTTTTGCCATTTGTCGGCTACGCAGTATACAACCTTATTACTCGCAAAATTAAAAACAAGACCGGCAAGTACATCGGTGCGGCAGTCGGCAGTTATGTCGGTATCAACTGTGCGGCGCTTTGTGCGGCTGTTGAGTTCGGTATTCAACCGCTTCTCTTCAAATCCGCAGACGGTCAGGCGCTTTACTGCCCGTACGGTCTCAATGTTTCAATCCCTGCAATGATGACCGAGCACCTCACACTTTTCGGCTTGGCAGAAGCGATTTTCACAGTTGCGATGCTTGCATTTGTTGAGTCAACATCGCCTGAAATTATGGCAAAAAAGCCAACAACCAAAAAGGGCAACACCTTCATCGGCGGACTTCTTGCGGTGCTCACTCTTGCAACACCTATCGGACTTTTGGCAACAGGCACAGCCTGGGGCGAATGGGGTGCAGACGAAATGACCGACCTTGTCGGCTATGTTCCGAGCGGTCTTGAAAACGGCCCACTCTCGGCATTTGAGGCAATTTGCCCGGATTATTCAATCGGCGGTTTGCCTGAGTGGGTTGGTTATATTTTGTGCGCCGTAATCGGAATTGCACTTTCAACAATTCTGTTCAAGCTCGCAAGCACTTTTATGAAATCAAAGGTTAACTATGACTGAAAATGAAATACCGTCTTGGCTGACGGTAAACGAGGACTACACACCGCCAAAGGACAAAAGCGGATTTATCACAAAATCGCAAAAATCCGTTGTGGCGGTGATGTCAAAATTTAAAGTTAACAGAGGCTCATACAAGACGAATGAGGCGAACACCTCCGTTCGTCTTTTTGCCGTTTTACTGTTGATTATTCTCACGGCATTGGCAAAAAATTACAGTTTCGTTTTCTTTATGCTCGGCATAACTGCGGTGAGAGTTGCCCTGCTCAAAGCTGAAAAAATCAAAGCACTTTTGCGTGTTTTGTTACCTGCATTGCTTATTTCCGCCGTCATTTTGCTACCTGCTGTTTTTATGGGACATCCAAAAACATTGCTGACCGTTCTCGGCAAGGTTGCCGTCAGCACAAGCCTGATTATGGCAGTCAATTTGACCGCACCGTTCAACAGCATAACGGCATCGCTCAAGTCATTCCGTGTGCCCGATATAGTGATTTTCACCTTTGACATCACGATAAAATATATCTTCATTTTGAGCGAAATCTGCCTTGAAATGCTTGACGCATTGAAAATCCGTTCAATCGGCAAGAACGACAACAAAAAGGCGTCCGCTTCGGGAATACTCGGCACGGTTTTCATCAAAGCGAAACAATCGGGCGAAGAAACGGTCAAGGCTATGGAATGTCGGGGATTCAGCGGAAAATACACGGTCACACGGCACGAAGAATTGAAAGCGAGAGATTTTTTGTATATGCTTTTTGTTGCCTGTGCCGTGGGAATATTTGTTTATTTTGAGGTGATTGCAAAATGATTAAACTTGACGATATTTGCTTTGCCTATGACAGCACTCCTGTGTTGAAGCACTTTAGCACGGAAATCGCATACGGCGAATTTGTTGTCATCAAAGGTGACAACGGCTGTGGCAAAAGCACACTTTTGAACATCATAAATGCTCTTGAATTTGCCGAAATCGGCACTTACACCTTTGACGGCACCGTAATTGACAAAAAGGCTATGAAAAATGAGCAATTCGCAAAAGCCTTTCACCAAAAAATCGGATATGTGTTCCAAAACACAGATGCACAACTGTTTTGTTCAAGCGTGTATGATGAAATTGCCTTTGCTCCACGCCAAATGCAACTTGACGAAGCGGAAATTGCCAAGCGAGTTGACAATATGCTGAAACTCACGGGCACGGAACACCTAAAAGAGCGTGCACCGTTCCACCTCTCAATGGGCGAAAAGAAAAAAGTTGCCGTGGCGTCCGTGCTTGCAATGAATCCGCAAGTTCTCATTCTTGACGAACCGATGAATTTTCTCGATAAAAAATCAAGAGAGTGGCTTGTTGAATTTCTGAATCAAATGCACTCTGTCGGCAAAACAATCATAATCGTGTCGCACACAGATGATTTTGACAAAATGGCAGACAAAATGATTGAATTATAAAAATGAGGCTTAAACATCAAGTTTAAGCCTCATTTATTTTAACCCCACCGTCTTTTTTGTTACACAAAAAATCCACCTCCCCTTGCAACAAGAGGAGGCAGAGTCGGTATGTTTTATATTAGTCGATTTCAACAATCCAGCCTTCAGGAGCTTCGATTTCGCCCATCTGGATGCCTGTGAGTGTTTCGTAAAGTTTCTTGGTGTATGGACCCATTTCTTCCATACCTGACGGGAAGCAGATTTCCTTGCCGTGGTCAACAATCTTGCCGACAGGAGAAATAACAGCTGCGGTTCCGCAAAGACCACATTCTGCAAAATCCTTGAGTTCGTCAAAATAAACCTCTCTGTGTTCAACAGGCATATTGAGATAGTGCTCTGCAACATACATGAGTGAACGACGAGTGATTGACGGAAGAATTGAGTTTGACTTTGGAGTTACAAGCTTGCCGTCTTTTGTGATGAAGATGAAGTTTGCACCGCCTGTTTCCTCAACCTTTGTACGAGTTTGAGGGTCGAGATACATGTTTTCGTCAAATCCGCAATTGTGAGCGTCAACAATGTTGTGGAGTGACATAGCATAGTTAAGACCTGCCTTGATGTCGCCTGTTCCGTGAGGAGCGGCTCTGTCAACATCAGAAACTCTGATTGTAATCGGCTTTGCGCCACCCTTGAAGTATGGACCTACAGGAGTTGCGAAAACTCTGAATTGGAATTCGTTAGCCGGTTTTACACCGATGATTGAATCATAGCCGAAAACGAACGGACGAAGATACAAGGTTGCGCCTGAACCGAACGGTGGCACATAACCCTCGTTTGCCTTAACTACCTGCTTAACCGCATCAATAAATTTTTCTTCAGGTACTTCAGGAATTTCGAGTCTGCGGCAAGATTCCGCAAGTCTTTTTGCGTTCATATCAGGACGGAAGCAAACAGTTCTGCCGTCCTTTGTTGTGTATGCCTTCAAGCCCTCAAATACTGTTTGAGCATATTGAAGCACGCAGGCACACTCGCTCATGGTGATGTTAGGGTCTTTTGTGAGAGCACCGTCATCCCATTTGCCGTCCTTGAACCACGAAACATATCTTTCGTCTGTCGGAACATAACCGAAGCCGAGGCTTGACCAGTCAATATCCTTTTTTGCCATTTTAAACATCTCCCTTGTTTGTTATAACTATAATTTTATTATAGCACTTTGAATAATTTTGTAAAGAGTAAATTAATTTTGAATTGCTGAAAAGTGTTTTTAATAAGTTACAGACTGTTGAGAAAGGTTCTGAATTCCGTTTTCTTGCGAGTGGGAGCTGTACATAGGTACCGCCCCCGAGCAAAAAACGGAAAACGCCAAAAATGCTGTAAGTTCAATACTTACAGCATTTTTGGCGTGCTTCAGGAGCTTTATCGACAGTCTTTTTTATTCTGCCGAGCAAGTTATTTTGCCGTTATGATTTGACGAAACAAATCCGATGTAAGACTTGCCCTTGTTGACCGAAAGAGTGTTGCCCACGGCATCTTTCAAAACAAGTTTGCCGTCTGCAACTTCCCAAGTGATGTCGGTTACTGTGCCGTTAGAAATATATTTACCGCTGCCTGAATTCCACTTGTAATTCAAATAAGTTGTGGTTGAGCCTTTGTATGGCACGGTGATGTAGGTTGACTCGGCTTTCAAGATGATAAGATTTTGGAACTTAACCTTTTTCTCCCAATCGTTTGTGCTGTACTTGCCGTCCTCTGCGTTGTATGTAAATTTTCTTGTATCGGTTCGGTCAGAGAACTTTACGCCGACAGAAGTTGCACCGTCTGCGCCGGCAGGAGCAACGGTTGAATTGAAGTGAAGCTGTGAGAAAGAACTTTCTTTAAGTTCGGTTCTGTAGCCTTTTTTCTTGATAGCTTTGTTTATTTTTTTGCCGTTGAGAACGCCTCTGTGCTCGCTCGACACCTTTCTTGATGTGTCACGGCTGAAAAGTTCGCCGCCCGACATACCGTCAATGTCGTTGACTTTTTCTTTTTTGATAGTTTCGTATCCGCCTGTGTAGTTCTTTGTGCTGTGACTTCCGCCCCAATGGATGAAAACCGCATCAAAAAACTTGCTGAATTTTACATAGCTTGGTCGTGCAGAACGGAGCGGACCGACCTTTTCGGGTACATCATTGACATCAGCATAGAGCCAAAGCATACGGCTGATACCGCCCTCAACTTCGCCCTCACAAATAATATCGGGTGAAGTGATACCCCATTGCGGTCGTGCAGGACGGAGGTTTTCAACAACAATTGCAACAGGACGCTTGCCGACTGCCGATTCGGAATAGCCCTCCTCGCCGGTCAACGGATTGAGCACGGGTGCTTTTGTTGTGGTTTCGGTTACAGGCTGTGTGGTTGTCGGTTCTTCGTCTTTCTTTGCCGAGCAACCAAACAGAGCAACCACCATTAAAATAGCTAATAAAACTGCTGTGATTTTCTTCATTTTTTCATATCTCCCAAAAGTTAATATAAAATAATTTTACCACTTGTAATATACAATTTCAATCGGTTAATAGGTAGAAATTCACAGCAAAATTTTGTACAGATTGAAAGGTAACGAAAATCGGATTGTTTAATTGTTCGACTCCTCCACCATTGTTTGTGCAAAAACGGCATAGCCTTTTTGCGGATTGCCCACAATCACATGGGTGAGTGCGCCCACTAATTTGCCGTTTTGAACAATCGGCGAACCTGACATTCCTTGAACTATTCCGCCCGTTTTATCGATTAAATCCTTGTCCGTCACCTTGACTATCATATTTTTCTCTCGGTTATTTTCGTTAAATCCGATTCGGGTAATTTCAATTTCGTATTCCTTTGGCTGTCCGTTTTCAACAGTTGAAATCACGGTCGCCTTGCCTTTTTTCACCTCTTGAATTGATGCAACGGGGTATTCCTTTGCACAGTCCGACACCTCGGCATATGCGCCGAAAATTCCGCAATCCGTGTTTCTGAGAAGTCTGCCGAGCGTTTGATTTGTAAAATCACATTCGAGCGAACCCGTTGTGCCCCTCGTGCTTTTTTCGATTTTTGAAACCGTTGCCCTGACCGCTTCGCCGTCAAGCATCGGCATAATTTCCTTTGTGTCAACATCATTGATTTGGTGACCGAGCGCCCCGAAAATTCCGCTGTTTTTGTTGTAAAAAGTGATTGTGCCGATACCCGCCGTGGAATCTCGCACCCACATTCCTGCCTTGTAGCACCCCTCTCGTTCGCAATAAACGGGAGTCACCGTGAAATCCCTGAACCTCTCGCCTCTCTTGATTTTTACATCAAAACTGCCGCCGTTATTTGCGCCCAAAATCGCTTGAACTTGGTCGGAAGTGTAGACATTTTCGCCGTCAATAGCAACGATAATATCACCCACTTCTATTCCTGCCGAACCTGACGGACTCTTTTTGCCCGAATCGGTTTGAACATCCTGAATACCGACAACAATCACGCCGTCTGTGTACAGTTTTATGCCGAAAACTTCACCGCTGACCATAACGGACTGCTGTGCTTTTTCGGTTACGCTGACTTCTTTGACGGGAATAACGCCAAACATTTTCAGGTTTTCCCGTCTGGGACTTGACGACTGCCTGTCCACCGCAAGACTTGTGTCTTTTGCCGTGTAGGTGAACACCTTTGCAATGGGCAAATTGTTGCCGTCATATGTCACAACTCTGTCGGGCAGGGCAACATTTCCCCAAATGATTACGCCGAAAATCACACTGCAAACAAAAAACAAAATTACATCAAAAATTCTGATTGCTTTTTTCAATTTTAACACCTCGTTATAGTTTTGCCGAGGCAAGCAAAATTCATACTTGAAACCATATATTATATGTGCTAAAATATTTTGTGTATAAATCTGACAGAAAGGTATTTTTTAATTATGAGCGGACATAATAAATGGAGCACCATCAAAAGAAAAAAAGGTGCAAATGACGCTGCAAGAGCAAAGGTATTTACAAAAATAGGAAGAGAACTTGCCGTAGCAGTTAAAAACGGCGGTGCAGACCCAAACAATAATGCAAAGCTTCGTGATGTTATCGCAAAGGCAAAGCAAAACAATGTGCCAAACGACAATATCGACAGAATGCTCAAGAAAGCCGCAGGCGACGCCGACACCACAAACTACGAAGAAATCGTATACGAGGGCTACGGTCCGTCAGGTGTTGCAGTTGTTGTTGAGGCACTTACGGATAACAGAAACAGAACTGCCGGCGAAGTAAGACACTACTTTGACAAGGCAGGCGGAAATATGGGCAACCCGGGTTCTGTAACCTTTATGTTTGAAAAACTCGGTGTAATCATCATCGAAAAAGAGGACACAGACGAGGATCAGCTTATGGAGGACGCACTCGAAGCAGGCGCTTCCGATTTCCTTACCGATGAAGAGGATATTTTCGAAATCCGCACAGAGCCAAACGATGTCGGTGCAATCCGTGATGAACTTGAAGCAAAGGGCTACACGGTTATTTCAAGTGAAGCCGCATATGTTCCAAGCACCTACACCCGTCTTGAAAGCCAGGATGATATGAAGAAAATGGCAAAGATGATTGAAATGTTTGAAGAAAACGACGATGTTCAAAACATCTACCACAACTGGGAAAACGAAGACGAATACGAAGAATAATGATTATAACAAACAGCTCTCTTTGAGAGCTGTTTGTTTCTTATATGCAGTTTTAGGCGAACACAGTTCTCCCCTACGATTTGTAAATAATAACCGTGCGGAATGTCAATGGTATTCCGTTTTATTTACCCAAACACGACATCCAAAATCATCATCACGCAAAAGCCGATTGCAAAGGAGAAAGTTGAAACATTGTTGTGCGTGCCGAGGCTTGCTTCGGGGACGAGCTCATCCACCACGACATAAATCATTGCACCTGCCGCAAAAGCCAAAAGATATGGCATTGCAGGTGAAATTATGCTGAACATCAAAAGAGTCAGAACCGCAAAAATCGGCTCGACAGCACCGCTCAAAGTTCCAATCAAAAAGGCTTTTCCTCTGCTTTTGCCCTGTGCGAGTTCGGGCAGGCTGACTATTGCGCCCTCGGGGAAATTTTGGATTGCTATTCCGATTGACAAAGCCATTGCGTCAGCCAAAGTTACATTACATTCGGGCGACAGCATTCCCGCAAAAACTATGCCGACCGCCATTCCCTCAGGGATATTGTGCACGGTTACGGCAAGAACCAATTTTGCCGTTTTGGACAGATTAAGCCTCGGCAGAACGGCATCAACCGCAGGCAAAAGACCCACTCCGCACATCAATCCAATCGTTGCAGGCAAAAACGACAGTTTGCCCATTTTTTCGCTCTGCTCTATGGCAGGAATGAGCAACGACCACACGGAAGCCGCCACCATAACTCCTGCCGAAAATCCCAAAAGCGGTTTTTGGAGCGACGGTTTCATTTGTTCCCTGAACAAAAGCACACACGCCGCACCGAGCGTTGTTCCCAAAAACGGAATAAGTATTCCTAAAAATGTCATAGTATCACCTATCTATACTATGAACAACCCCAAATTAAGTGAAAAAACTTCCGCTCATTTTGATGAACGGAAGTCTTTTTTTAACATAAATTTACGAGTCGTAAAATGTTTGACCATGCTCGGTTTGAATTCGCTCCTCAACAGGATATTCAAACCCAGGATTGCCGTTGAGAATATCGGCAAAAAGTTTTGCTTCGTACTTTGCCATATTCAAATCATGAAGTATATAGTTGCCACAGTTCTTTGGATTTGCACCCGGTACTTCGCCCTCATAATCTGCGCAATATTCAAACGCTCTGATCATCAAAGGCAAAATCTCCTGCGGAGTAGGATGACCTTTAACAATCAAATAACAACCTGTGAGGCAACCCATAGGACCCCAATAAATAATTCTGTCCTTCCACTCCTCATCATTGCGGAGGAATGTTGCAACAATATGCTCGATTGTGTGCATAGCGTTTGGATGAATTGCCGGCTCTGCATTTGGCTTCTTCATTCTTATATCAAAAGTTGTGGCAAACTCATCGCCGATGGTGTCGAGTCTTGATTCATAAATACCCGGCACAATGCGGTTGTGGTCTACCTGAAAGCTTGGAATTAAGTCCATATTATATCTCCTTTGTTTATTATTTTCTATATTTTAATATTACAAATTCCACGGTCAAATCAATGTCGCCCGCTGTTTTCAAGCGGCTCTTGTTTTCCTCGCTTGTGCGATAAAAATACGGCGTCATAGAAAACAGTTCGTACAAATCATCATTTAAAATATGCACCTTTTCGCTCACCTTTTCACGCTCCACGAGTTGCAAAATCTCGCTGTCGGGAGCTTTTTCGTCATTTTTGTACGGAACATCGTACAAAAGCTCTTTCATCTCGATAAGATGATTTTCGCCCGGAATAACGCTGTAAAGCACGCCGTCATCCTTGAGCACCCTTGAAAACTCCCTGTCGTTGAACGGAGCGAAAAGGTGAATTGCCGTGTCTATGCTTTTGTCCTCAATAGGAATTTGCGAAAGGTTGGCAACGAAATATTTGCCGTTTTTATTGCTCTTTGCGGCAAGTCGCACCATTTCTTTGCTCAAATCAAAGCCGTAAAGCTCGCCGTCATATGTATCGTAATACCCCTCGCCGCAGCAAATGTCAAGAACCGTGCCTTGCATCTTTTTGCCAATGGCGTTTTTGAGCACATCATAATAACCCTTTGCCAAAAAATTATGCCTTGCGTGTGCAGAGTCCCTGCTGTCGCCCTTTTTGTCACCGCTCTTGTTGGTGAGGAGCAAATTAACATACCCCTCCCTTGAAAAATCAAAGGAGTGGTTGTTAACACATCTTAGGCTGTTGCCGTCAATGCTCAGCTTTTCTCTGCACTTTGGACAAATAACAATCCCCATCACTTTGTGAAGAAGGTCAAGAATGCCTTGTACGCCATATAAACATCAACCTTTGCAACAACCTCGTAAGGTGCGTGCATAGAAAGAACAGGCACACCGACATCAATGGTGTCTACATCCAAATTTGCAATATACATAGCGACAGTTCCTCCGCCGCCTGCATCTACCTTGCCAAGCTCGCCTGTTTGCCACAAAACATGGTTTTCTTCAAGCAAAGTCTTAACCCAGCTTGCATATTCGGCACTTGCGTCCGAAGTTCCGCTCTTGCCTCTTGAACCTGTGAACTTTGTTACGCAAACACCGTTGTTGATGAAGCTTGAATTGTTCTTTTCAAACGGAGTTGACCAAGTTGGATCGTAGGCTGCG
>CABQCC010000012.1 GCA_902462495.1 uncultured Eubacterium sp.
GATCTTGTACAATAGCGACTCTAAAAAGTCAACAAATCATCGTTATCATCACTCTCAATAAAATATTTGAGAGCGCTGAAACGGCGTGATTTTTTATCGTTATCAACCATCTGTTTTATGCCCTGCTCATTTCCGACAAGAACAAGCAATCTTTTTGCTCTTGTGAGTGCGGTGTAAAACAGATTTCTGTATGCAAGTTTTTGCGGAACGGCAAGCACCGGCATAACAACTGCATTGAATTCACTGCCTTGTGATTTGTGCACCGTCATTGCATATGCAAGTTCAAGTTCCTTGACATTTTCAACGCTGTACATAGCCTCTTTGTCATCATATCTGACATTAATAATGTCGTTCGCCTTGTCAATTCGGGTGAGAATTCCAATATCTCCGTTAAAAACTCCCGTGCCGGTTTCACCGATTTTAAACCACGGAACATCGTAATTGTTTTTAATCTGCATAACACGGTCACCCTCACGCAAGGTGTAACCCTTATAGCGGATTTCCTGCTTTTCCTTTGACGGTGGATTAATTTTCGCCTGCAAAATCGCATTGATATTTTGCGTTCCGACTTCGCCCATTCTGCTTGGGCAAAGCACCTGAATATCACCCATCGGGTCAAAGCCGTACCCCGCAGGAAGTCGTGCGGTAACAAGGTCAAGAATTTTTTTCTGTGCGATATATTTAGAATTTTCTTTCAGCAAGAAAAAGTCGCTTTCCGCCGAATTGTCAAACTCAGGCATTTCGCCTTTAACAACTCGGTGAGCATTTGTAACAATTCTGCTTTTCATAGCCTGACGGAACACCTTGTCAAGGGTTACCACAGGCAACGCTCCGCTGTCAATCATATCACGGAGCACATTTCCTGCACCGACAGGCGGAAGCTGGTCTTGGTCACCAACCATAATCAATCGGCAATGAAGCGGCAAAGCGTCGAGCAAGGCCGAAAAAAGTGTGACATCCACCATTGACAGCTCATCAACGATTACAGCATCATAATCAAGCGGATTTTTCAAATCGTGAACGAAACTCTGCGTATTTTCGCCCTCTTTATACTCAACCTCAAGCAAGCGGTGAATGGTTTTTGCCTCACTTCCCGTGAGTTCCTCCATTCGCTGTACCGCCCTCCCTGTCGGAGCGGCAAGCGCAACCTTGAGATTTCGATTTTTCATAAGTTGAATTATACCTTTGACCGTGGTGGTTTTACCTGTACCCGGACCGCCCGTAAGTATAAGCAACCCCTTAGAAACCGCATATTCAATAGCCGTTCTCTGTTTGTCGTCAAATTTGATTTTACTGCTTTCCTCAAAGGCGTAAATCTCGCTCTGGTGAATTTCGTTCTCCCTCGGAGGAAATTCAACCATAATTTTAATACGGTCGGCAACGCCTCTTTCAGCGTGGTAAATTTCAGGCAGAAAGAGAAAATCTCTGTCGTAAACTTTTCGCTGAATTATCGCCTTAGATTCAATCGCATTGTCAATGGCGATTTCAACTGCGTCATCATCACAAAGCAACAGTTCTTTTGCAGGTTCAATAATTTTATCTCGTGGAATACAAGTGTGGCCGTTGCCCAAATTATGATGCAAAATATAGCAAATTCCTGCCTGAGCACGATAGGTAAACGGCGGTCGTTCCTGCAAATTATCCGCAATTTGTTCCGCTTTGTCAAAGGTTATGCCCGTTTCCGCACCGATAAGAGCATAGGGATTTGTCGTGATAAAATCCATAGCCTCGGCTTTGAGCAAATTATAAGTTTTGATTGCTTCATTTTGCGAAAGTCCCAAATTGGTAAGTCCCATCAAAGTTTCTCTCGCAGAAAACTGCGACTTAAAGTTTTTGCACATTTCACGGGCTTTTGCACTTGAAATACCTTTGATTGTCGCAAGTCGGGCAGGGTCGTTTTCAAGAACATCAAAGGTTTGAGTGCCGAAATTTTCAACAATTTTTGTTGCTGTTGCAGGGCCGATACCTCTGACAATGCCCGACGAAAGATATTTCAAAATCCCGCCTACATCCGCAGGCAAAGTTTGAACGGCGGTTTCTGCCTTGAACTGTCTGCCAAAAGACGGATGAAAACTCCACACGCCTCTGCATTCAATTTCAGCTCCGACAGCAAGTTCACCTACAGTACCTACAACTGTTACACCCTCCTCGCCTGTGTTCACTTCGGCAACACAGAAGCCTGTGGTATCATTGTAAAACGAAATATCCTCGACCGTTCCTATTAAAATGTCCTGAACTTCATTTTCCATATCAGCACCTCAAAATCTGTATCTATTATAACAACAAAAGGATATATAGGCAAGCATATAGCAAACAAAATTATAAAAGAAAAAGAGCAAAGCCGAAGCTTTGCTCTAATAGTGTTTAGTAAATCAGGGATTACTCGTTGATCTTTGTAACAACGCCTGAACCTACTGTTCTACCGCCTTCACGGATAGCGAAACGAAGACCTTCTTCGATAGCGATAGGAGTGATGAGTTCAACGTTCATATCAACGTTATCGCCAGGCATACACATCTCAACACCTTCTGGAAGTGTGATAACACCTGTTACGTCAGTTGTTCTGAAGTAGAACTGTGGACGATAGTTGTTGAAGAATGGAGTATGACGGCCACCTTCGTCCTTTGAAAGAACGTAAACTTGACCTGTGAACTTTGTGTGTGGGTGAATAGAACCAGGAGCTGCAAGTACTTGACCTCTCTTGATGTCTGTTCTCTGAACACCACGAAGGAGACAACCGATGTTGTCACCAGCCTCAGCGTAGTCGAGGATCTTACGGAACATCTCGATACCTGTGCAAACTGTTGACTTGATTTCGTCCTCAAGACCAACCATTTCTACTGTATCGTTTGTCTTAAGCTGACCTCTTTCAACTCTACCTGTTGCAACTGTACCACGACCTGTGATTGTGAATACGTCTTCTACAGGCATAAGGAAAGGAAGGTCTGCCTTACGGTCAGGAGTTGGGATATAGTCATCAACTGCATCCATGAGTTCCTGAATGCAAGCGCAAGCCGGATCATCGTTTGATGTAGCCTCAAGAGCCTTAAGAGCTGAACCCTTAATGATTGGGCACTCATCGTCAAAGTCATACTCAGCAAGTGTTTCTCTGATTTCCATCTCTACGAGTTCAAGAAGTTCAGGGTCATCAACTTGGTCAGTCTTGTTCATGAATACAACGATTGCTGGAACGCCTACCTGACGAGCAAGAAGCAAGTGCTCCTTAGTCTGAGCCATAGGACCGTCTGTTGAAGCGATTACAAGGATAGCGCCGTCCATCTGAGCAGCACCTGTGATCATGTTCTTAACATAGTCAGCGTGTCCCGGGCAGTCAACGTGAGCGTAGTGACGCTTTTCTGTTTCATACTCAACGTGAGCTGTGTTGATTGTGATACCACGTTCTCTCTCTTCCGGAGCCTTATCGATATCAGCATAGTCCTCAAACTTAGCGAAGCCCTTGTTTGCAAGATACTTTGTGATAGCAGCTGTAAGAGTTGTCTTACCGTGGTCAACGTGACCGATTGTACCAATGTTTACGTGTGGCTTGGTACGATTAAAATGTTCTTTTGCCATTGGAATTTCCTCCCTAAAAAATTTTTAAAAAATTTGTTACTAATATTCTACCAAAAAGGGTGGTAAATATCAAGTGTTTTTTTATATTAGTCTTTCTTTGAGCGTTCGCTGATGATTGACTCAGAAATTGACTTTGGAACTTGGTCGTAACCGTCAGGTTCCATAGTGTACTGTCCACGACCCTGTGTCTTTGAACGGAGGTCGTTTACATAACCGAACATCTCTGAAAGTGGTACTCTTGCATTGATTTGCTTTGCACCTGTTCTGTCTTCCATACCCTGAATCTGGCCACGGCGAGAGTTAAGGTCGCCGATAACATCGCCCATGTATTCCTCAGGAACGATAACAGTTACCTTCATCATAGGTTCAAGGATTACAGGATGAGCCTTCTTTGCAGCATCTTTGAATGCCATAGAACCGGCAATCTTAAATGCCATTTCAGAAGAGTCGACTTCATGGTAAGAACCATCATAAAGTTCAACACGAACATCAACAACAGGATAGCCTGCCAAGATACCGCTCTTCATAGCAGCCTGGATACCTGCGTCAACTGCTGGGATGTATTCCTTAGGAATAGCACCGCCGACAATCTGATTGTCGAATTCATAGCCCTTACCTACGCCGTTTTCGTCGAGGTTAGGGAACATACGAATCTTACAGTGACCGTACTGACCGCTACCACCGGATTGCTTCTTATACTTAGTATCAGACATAGAGTCCTGAGTAATTGTTTCTTTGTATGCAACCTGAGGTGCACCGACATTTGCCTCTACCTTAAATTCACGGAGCAAACGGTCAACGATGATTTCAAGGTGAAGTTCACCCATACCTGCGATGATGGTTTGTCCTGTTTCTTCATCGGTATAAGCCTTAAATGTAGGGTCTTCTTCTGCAAGTTTTGCAAGAGCAATACCCATCTTTTCCTGACCTGCCTTAGTCTTTGGCTCAATAGCTACACGAATTACAGGGTCAGGGAAGTTCATTGACTCAAGAATAATTGGGTGGTTTTCATCACAAAGTGTGTCACCTGTTGTTGTGTTCTTGAGACCAACTGCAGCAGCAATATCACCTGCATAACATACAGGAATATCCTCTCTGTGGTTTGCGTGCATCTGAAGAATTCTACCCATTCTTTCCTTGTTACCCTTTACAGAGTTGTAGCAAGGTGTACCTGCTTCAATTGTACCTGAGTAAACTCTGAAATAGCAAATCTTACCTACAAATGGGTCTGTTGCAATCTTAAATGCAAGAGCTGCAAACGGTTCGTCATCTGATGAGTGACGGAACTCTTCTTCTTCTGTTTCAGGGTTAACACCCTTGATTGATTCGATATCGGTTGGAGCCGGCATGTAATCAACGATAGCGTCGAGAAGTGGCTGAACGCCCATATCTCTGTAAGCTGTACCGCAGCAAACAGGAACCATCTCACCTGCGATTGTGCACTTACGGATGTACTTCTTCATTGTGTCAACGCTGATTGCGTCTTCACCCTCTTCAAAATACTTCTCCATAAGTTCTTCGTCCTGCTCTGCGATGAACTCAACAAGTTTAGTTCTGTACTCAGCAGCCTTTTCCTGAAGTTCAGGACGAATTTCTCTTTCCTCGAATACAGTACCCATATTCTTTGCAGGGTCAATGTATACGATTTCTTTGTTATTAATAAGGTCAACAATACCTTCAAATGTGTCCTCGCTGCCGATAGGAAGCTGGATTGGAAGTGCGTTACATTTGAAACGCTCCAATACCATATTGAGAACATTGTAGAAATCCGCACCCATGATGTCCATCTTGTTTACGAAAATCATACGAGGTACATTGTAATCATCAGCCTGACGCCATACGGTTTCAGACTGTGGCTCAACACCGCCCTTTGCACAAAGAACGGTAACCGAACCGTCAAGAACACGGAGTGAACGCTGTACTTCTACTGTAAAGTCAACGTGACCCGGTGTATCGATGATATTAATTCTGTGGCCTTTCCAGAAGCATGTTGTAGCAGCAGAGGTAATTGTAATACCTCTTTCCTGCTCTTGCTCCATCCAGTCCATTGTAGCGCCACCCTCATGGGTTTCACCAATCTTGTGGTTGATACCGGTGTAGTAAAGAATACGCTCTGTTGTTGTAGTCTTACCGGCATCGATATGCGCCATAATACCAATATTTCTTGTTTCTTCAAGAGCAACTTTTCTTGGCATAATATCCTCCTGTCCGGCTGATTAGTATCTGAAATGAGCAAAAGCCTTGTTTGCTTCTGCCATCTTGTGTGTATCTTCACACTTCTTAACAGCACCGCCTGTTTTGTTTGCAGCGTCCATAAGCTCTGCTGCAAGGCGCTCCTTCATTGTTCTTTCACTTCTCTGACGAGCATAAAGTGTAATCCATCTAAGACCTAAAGTCTGTCTTCTTTCAGGACGAACCTCCAAAGGAACTTGATATGTTGCACCGCCGACACGGCGAGCCTTAACTTCGAGAACCGGCATAACATTTTCCATTGCAGCTTCAAAAGTTTCCAATGGGTCGTTGCCTGTCTTTTCTTGGATGATGTCGAACGCACCGTAAACGATTTTCTGTGCGACACCCTTCTTTCCATCAAGCATGATGTTATTGATAAGTCTTGTTACAACCTTTGAGTTGTACATTGGATCTGGAAGTACATCACGCTTAGCGATCTGGCCTCTTCTTGGCATCTTCGCTTCCCTCCTTCATTAAATTATAATATGAGTTCATAGGTACTCGGTTTTTCCGTGGAGCCAACAATAAGCACTTTATATGAATAAATAAACTATTGTCGGGTTTCCTCGTTAATGTTTAGCTAAAATTACTTCTTAGCCTTTGGCTTCTTTGCGCCGTACTTTGAACGGCTCTGCATTCTGCCTGTAACACCCTGTGTATCGAGTGTGCCGCGGATGATGTGGTAACGAACACCAGGTAAATCCTTAACACGGCCGCCACGAACCATAACAACAGAGTGCTCTTGAAGGTTATGACCTACACCTGGAATGTAAGCTGAAACTTCCATACCGTTTGTAAGACGAACTCTGGCAATCTTACGAAGAGCTGAGTTAGGCTTCTTAGGTGTTGCTGTCTTAACCGCTGTACAAACGCCACGCTTTTGTGGAGACGCATTGTTTGTCATAACATTTTTCTTTGTATTAAGACCCTTAATAAGAGCAGGAGTCTTTGACTTCTTCTCAAGTGACTTACGACCGGTCTTAACTAATTGGTTAAAGGTAGGCAATAGTTTATTCTCCTTTCTGATTATTTGTGCACATACTGCAACGAATTGCAATATACACATTGCATACCTTATATATTATATAAGGTATCGGATGTACATATTGCACTATCTACCGAGGCATAATCTCTTATACCTCGATAGACGATTTTAACAAATTAAAGTGGTAAAACTTGGTAACATTGCACAAGTTCACCTGCACACAGATAAGTATTATAACTTAGTTGTTGCTATTTGTCAATAGTTGTTGCAATTGTTCCAAATCTTTTATTTCCATTCCGCTGTCGGATGAGAAATAGCTTGGAACAACATCAACATCTCTGAACACGCTCATACCTGTACCTGCCGGAACAAGCTTACCGATAAGAACATTCTCTTTAAGACCGATAAGCGGATCTGACTTGCCACGGATTGCAGCGTCGGTAAGAACTCTTGTTGTTTCCTGGAATGATGCTGCCGACAAGAACGAATCTGTTGCGAGAGAAGCCTTTGTGATACCCAAAAGAAGCGGAATGTATGTTGCTTTCTTGAGATTTGTTTCACCTGCTGCAATTCTTGCATCAATCTTGTCGTTTGCTTCTGCTACTGCCGAAACATCAACATTTGTACCGGAAATAAGTTCGGTATCACCTGCATCATCAACGATACACTTCTTGAGCATCTGACGAACTATAACCTCGATGTGCTTATCGTTGATATCAACACCCTGTGTACGGTATGCGTACTGAACTTCCTTGATAAGGTAGTTATAAACAGCTTCCTCACCGAGAATAGCAAGTACATCGTGTGGATTCTTTGAACCGAGAGTAAGCTCTGTACCCTTTTCGATATATGCACCCTCAACGATGTTTTCGCAAAGTCTGTAGCCGTAAGGGATAAGATACTTTCTTTCCTCGCCTGACTCTTGGTTATAAACAACAACATGACGAGTCTTTTTGATTTCCTCAAATCTAACCTTACCGCTGATTTCAGAAAGGATGGCAAGCTGCTTTGGCTTTCTTGCCTCAAACAATTCCTCGACTCTCGGAAGACCCTGTGTAATATCTTCACCGCCTGCAACACCACCGGTGTGGAAGGTTCTCATTGTAAGCTGTGTACCAGGCTCACCGATTGACTGAGCTGCGATAATACCAACTGCTTCACCAACCTGAACAGGCTCGTTGAACGCAAGGTTTGAACCGTAGCACTTACGGCAAACACCGTGGCGTGACTTACAAGTGATAAGAGAACGAATCTTAACCTTAGTAATGCCTGCGGCTGTGATTCTTTCTGCATCTTCTTCGTTCATAATTCTGTCGGTATCCATAAGAACCTCACCTGTTTCAGGATGAACGATAGGTTCTGCTGCAAATCTGCCGACAAGTCTTTCTTCAAGTGATTCAAGAACACGGTTGCCGTCCATAATAGCGTAAACTTCGATACCGTCATGGCATCCGCAGTCGTCATCACGGATGATAACATCCTGCGAAACATCAACAAGACGCCTTGTAAGGTAACCTGAGTCGGCTGTACGAAGCGCTGTATCGGTAAGACCTTTACGAGCACCACGAGAAGAAATGAAGTATTCCAAAATGTTAAGACCTTCACGGTAGTTAGCACGAATAGGAATTTCGATTGTAGCACCCGATGTATTGGCGATAAGACCTCTCATACCGGCAAGCTGACGAAGCTGTGATGTACTACCACGAGCACCTGAGTCTACCATCATATGAATTGGGTTGTGTGTACCGTCAAAGTTGTTTGTAAGTTCATCAGATACCTTGTTTGTACAAGCTTCCCAAGTCTTGACTACCTGTGAATAACGCTCTTCATTTGTAATCAAACCATAGTTATAGTTTGTTGTGATTTCATCAACCTTTGCCTCGGCTTCGGCAAGGAATTCCTTTTTCTTTTCAGGGATAAGTGCGTCAATAACGGCAACTGTTGTACCTGAAACTGTTGAATACTTGTAGCCCTGATTCTTAATATCATCAAGAACCTTTGAAGCAACTGCAACGCCGTGAGTGCGGATACAAGCATCGGCAATCTTACCGAGTCCGCCTTTCTTAACAACGAAGCTTACTTCAGGAACAAACTCATTGCCCGGAATTGTTCTGTCAACAAAACCGAGGTCCTGAGGTACAGGCTTGTTAAAGATTACACGGCCGATAGTTGTGGTAACGATACCCGACTTCATTTCGCCGTTTACTTCGCCTGTAAATCTAATCTTACATTCCGAGTGAAGACCGAGTGAGCCCTCTTGATAAGCCATCATAGCCTCATCAACATCACGGAAAATTCTATACTTTGTAACTTCCTCGCCGTCGATAACTTCCTTATAAGGACATCCCGGCTCGCCCTCTTTAATCATTGTGAGATAGTAAGAACCGATAACCATATCCTGTGAAGGAACGGCAACAGGCTTACCGTCTGATGGCTTGAGGAGGTTGTTTGATGCAAGCATAAGCATTCTTGCTTCTGCCTGAGCCTCTGCCGAAAGAGGAACGTGAACAGCCATTTGGTCACCGTCGAAGTCGGCGTTAAACGCTGTACAAGCAAGTGGGTGAAGTTTGATTGCTCTACCTTCAACAAGAACAGGCTCAAACGCCTGAATACCGAGTCTGTGAAGTGTAGGAGCACGGTTAAGCATAACAGGGTGATCCTTGATTACAACTTCAAGAGCATCCCAAACCTCTGAACGGTTTGCTTTTTCTACCATCTTACGAGCCTGCTTGATGTTTGAAGCAACATTTGTTTGAACCAAACGCTTCATAACAAAAGGCTTGAAAAGTTCGATAGCCATTTCCTTTGGAAGACCGCACTGGTACATCTTAAGTTCAGGGCCGACAACGATAACCGAACGACCTGAATAGTCAACACGCTTACCGAGGAGGTTCTGACGGAAACGACCTTGCTTACCCTTGAGCATATCCGAAAGTGACTTGAGAGGTCTGTTGTTAGGGCCTGTTACAGGTCTGCCTCTTCTGCCGTTATCAATAAGGGCATCAACAGACTCTTGGAGCATTCTCTTTTCGTTTCTGATAATGATATCAGGAGCGTGAAGTTCAATAAGTCTTTTAAGTCTGTTATTTCTGTTAATAACTCTTCTGTACAAATCGTTAAGGTCGGAAGTAGCAAATCTGCCGCCGTCAAGCTGAACCATAGGACGAATGTCAGGAGGAATTACAGGAATAACATCAAGAATCATCCATTCGAGCTTGTTACCGCTGTTAACGAAAGCGTCAACAACATCAAGTCTTTTGAGGAGCTTTGCTCTCTTCTGACCTGTTGCGCCCTCAAGCTCTGCTGTAAGCTCATCACGGAGTTCTTTAGCATCGATTTCTGCAAGAAGCTCTTTGATAGCTTCTGCACCCATACCTGCCTTGAAGTCGTCCTCGTATCTCTCACGCATGTCCTGATACTCTTTTTCAGTAAGAGTTTGCTTCTTTTGAAGCGGAGTATCACCCGGGTCGATAACGATATAAAGTGCGAAATAAAGCACCTTTTCAAGATTTCTTTGGTTGATATCGAGAACCTGACCGATACGGCTTGGGATGCCCTTGAAGTACCAAATGTGTGATACAGGGGCAGCAAGCTCAATATGACCCATACGCTCTCTACGAACCTTTGCACGGGTAATTTCAACGCCGCAACGCTCGCAGACTTTACCCTTATAGCGAACTCTCTTGTACTTTCCGCAATGACATTCCCAGTCTTTCATAGGACCAAAAATTCTTTCGCAGAACAAACCGCCGGTTTCAGGCTTAAGAGTTCTGTAATTTATAGTTTCAGGCTTTGTTACCTCACCGAAAGACCATTCACGAATGGCCTCCGGAGAAGCAAGCCCGATTTTAATTGAACTGAATTCATTTGTTGAATTAGCTGTATTATCCATATGGAAGCACTCCTTTTCTGTAATATATCTGAAAGTTAATCAAAACAAGATAATAATGATTTAATAATTATAATAATTATTCTTCATCATCATAATAACTGTCGCTGTCGTCCATATCGGCAAACTCTGCGAACAAGTCAACTTCATCGTCCTGATTTGCTTCCTCGATTTCCTCGCCGTTTTCATCAAGCATTCCATAGCCTTCTTGACCGTCAAAGTCGTTAACCTCTGTGAATGCCTGTTCGTCTGAAACGGTTGGAATTCCGTCATCGTCAAGGTCTTGTTTAAGGATAACCTCGTTACCGTCCTTATCATAAAGTCTTGTATCGAGAGCAAGTGCCTGAAGTTCCTTATAAAGAACCTTAAATGCTTCAGGTGTGCCTGCCGGCGGAATATTCTCACCCTTAACAATTGCTTCGTAAGTCTTAACACGACCGACAACATCGTCCGACTTAACGGTAATGATTTCCTGCAAGGTGTAAGCTGCACCGTAAGCTTCGAGTGCCCAAACTTCCATTTCACCGAATCTCTGACCGCCGAACTGTGCCTTACCACCCAACGGCTGTTGAGTTACAAGGCTGTAAGGACCTGTTGAACGAGCGTGAATCTTATCATCTACAAGGTGGTGGAGCTTGAGGTAGTACATATAACCTACTGTTACACGGTTGTCAAACTTCTCACCTGTTCTGCCGTCTGTAAGCTGAACCTTACCGTCATAAATCTTGTTGCCGTTTTCATCAACATAATAGCCGATGTCTGCAAGTTTGAGACATTCTCTGATGTCATCTTCGTGAGCACCGTCAAATACAGGAGTCATCATCTTCCAGCCGAGTGCCATAGCGGCATAGCCAAGGTGAACTTCAAGAACCTGACCGATGTTCATACGAGAAGGTACGCCCAACGGGTTAAGCACGATATCAAGCGGACGACCGTCAGGAAGGAATGGCATATCCTCTTGTGGAAGTACACGGGAAACAACACCCTTGTTACCGTGACGACCGGCCATCTTATCACCGGCTTGAATCTTTCTCTTTTGTGCGATATAAACACGAACAACCTTGTTTACACCCGGATTGAGTTCATCGTGGTTTGCTCTTGTAAATACCTTTACATCAACTACGATACCGTATTCACCGTGAGGCACTTTCATAGAAGTATCACGAACTTCTCTTGCCTTTTCGCCGAAGATAGCACGCAAAAGTCTTTCTTCACTTGTAAGCTCGGTTTCACCCTTTGGTGTTACCTTGCCGACAAGAATATCGCCCGAGTGAACCTCTGCACCGACACGGATGATACCGTCCTCGTCCAAATCCTTAAGAGCATCTTCACCGACATTAGGAATATCTCTTGTAATATCCTCCGGACCGAGTTTTGTATCACGGGATTCTACCTCGTGCTCAACAATATGAATAGATGTGTAAACATCATCACGAACGATTTTTTCATTGATAAGAACGGCGTCCTCGTAGTTATAACCTTCCCAAGTCATAAAGCCGATGAGAGCATTCTTACCGATTGAGATTTCACCGTTGCAAGTTGCAGGACCGTCTGCGATAACCTGACCGTCCTCAACTTCTTGATGAAGAGATACGATAGGTCTTTGGTTGATGCAAGTGCCTTGGTTTGAGCCGGCAAACTTTGTAAGCTCATACTTATCGATGCTGCCGTCCTTAGTTTTAATCTCGATTGTGCGTGCGTCAAGCGAAACGACTGTACCGCCACGCTTTGCGATAACAACAACGCCTGAGTCGTACGCAGCCTTGTATTCCATACCTGTGCCGACAACCGGAGCTTCTGTTTTAAGAAGCGGAACTGCCTGACGCTGCATGTTAGCACCCATAAGAGCACGGTTTGCGTCGTCGTTTTCAAGGAACGGAATCATAGCAGTCGCAACAGAAACAACCATTTTTGGAGAAACGTCCATATAGTCAACCTTTTCAGGAGGAACTGTAATGAACTCATCTCTGCAACGGCATGTAACTCTTGTATTTGTAAATCTGCCGTTTTCATCAAGCGGTTCGTTTGCCTGTGCAACAACATAGTTATCTTCAACATCGGCTGTCATATATTCAACTTCGGCTGTAACAACGCCTGTCTCTTTGTCCACCTTACGATACGGAGCTTCGATAAATCCGTATTCGTTAAGACGGCTGTAGCAAGCAAGATATGAAATCAAACCGATATTCGGACCTTCAGGAGTTTCGATAGGGCACATACGACCGTAGTGGGTGTAGTGTACGTCACGAACCTCGAAGCCTGCACGGTCTCTTGACAAACCGCCCGGACCGAGTGCCGAAAGTCTTCTCTTGTGAGTGAGTTCCGCAAGAGGGTTGTTCTGGTCCATAAACTGTGACAACGGTGAAGAACCGAAGAACTCACGGATTGCCGCATTTACAGGACGGGTATTAATAATAGCCTGTGGAGTGATAGCGTCGCTGTCGTCCTGAGACTGAACATTCATACGCTCTCTGATAACTCTTTCCATACGGGTGAAACCGATACGGAACTGATTTTGGAGCAACTCGCCTACCGCACGAATACGACGGTTGCCGAGGTGGTCAATATCATCAACAGCTCCTACACCGTTTGCAAGGTTGAGCAAATATGAAACTGTTGCAAAAATATCATCAATGATGATGTGGTTAGGAATAAGGTCATCGTGGCGAAGCTTGATTTCAGCCTCAAGAGCTTCTTGGTCGTCGCCAACCTTTTCCATAATTTCGGAAAGTACACGGTATGATACCTTTTCGTTGATGGCAAGTGCCTTCTTGTCGACGGTTACATATTTGTCGATATCAACCATACCGTTTGAAATAACCTTGATTACTCTGCCCGACTCAAGCTTAACGAAAACAGACATAACACCTGCATTTTCGATTTCAAGAGCCTTTTCTTTGGTAATCTTTTCGTCAGCGTCTGCAAGAAACTCGCCCATAGGAGAGATAACAGGTTCAGCCAAAATCTGGTCTGTAATTCTGTCAACCAAACCAAGCTTCTTGTTGTACTTGTATCTGCCGACTCTTGAAAGGTCATATCTTCTTGAATCAAAGAACAAGCCGTCAAGATGTGCTCTTGCAGTATCAACTGTCGGCGGTTCGCCCGGGCGAAGCTTCTTGTAAACTTCAAGGAGAGCTTCTTCCTCGTTCTTTGTAGCGTCCTTTTCGATAGTTGCTTCCAATCTTTCGTCTTCGCCGAAGTACTCACGGAGTTGCTCGTCCGAGCCGAGACCGAGAGAACGAAGGAAAGTTGTGATATAAATCTTTCTGTTCTTATCAATGCGAACATAGAACAAATCGTTGGCATCTGTTTCGTATTCAAGCCAAGCACCACGGTTTGGAATAACTGTGTTTGTGAACAATTCCTTACCTGTCTTGTCGTGGTCCATATTGTAGTACACACCCGGTGAACGAACCAACTGAGATACGATACATCTCTCTGCACCGTTGATTACAAAAGTGCCCGAATCTGTCATAAGAGGGAGGTCGCCGCAATAGATTACGCTGTCCTTAACCTCGCCTGTTTCTGTATTTCTCAAGCGTGCCTGCACTTTAAGAGCCTTTGAGTAGGTGGTGTCTCTCGCCTTACATTCGGCAATGCTGTACTTAGGCTCATCATCCATGCTGTAATCGATAAAATCGAGAACAAGCTTTTCTGAGTTATCGGTGATTGAACCGATGTCCCTAAATACCTCCTTGAGACCTTCGTCAAGGAACCATTGGTAAGATTTCTTTTGCACTTCAATCAAATTAGGCATTTGCATAACTTCATTGATTTTAGCAAAGCTCTTTCGTGTAGTTGTACCGAGCTGTACATCCTTCACATTTACCATAAAGGTATTCACTCCATTCGTTTCTTATTTGCAATACATAAACCGGCAACGCTTGGCTGATTGCCATTGTCTTTAATATATAGCTTATTTAATAGCAGGATATAAAGACGCATACTGCCAGTATATAATCGTGATGACATTCTACACTATAAAAATATTAAAGTCAAGAAATTTTTTAAAATATTACAAAAATTTTGCAAATTCAGCAAACAAACAGGTTTCGGAGCAAAAAACATATTTTCTTCCAACTGCTCCGTGTGTTTTGTGGTTTTACCCAAAATATTTTATCAAAAATCGTCAGTTTTGCCCAAAGAAAAAATTATTGGTTTGGCAACAAATTCCGTATTGAAATAATGTAATTAATCTGTTATAATGTAACTATTCTTTTAAGGAATTATATTTATAATGAAAAAGATTTTATCTATATTAATATCATTGTTGCTTGTGATTTCCCTATTTTCAGGTTGCAAAAACAAGCAAGAATCAATAGATTTCATTTATCCGTTTGGCGCAAATGTCAACAGCTACGACCCGCAGGTTGCTTCGACCGCCGATGAATTCTTAATTATTGAAAACACTTTTGAGGGCTTAATCAGAATCAACGACGACGGAACGGTTGTTCCCGGTATGGCTGAAAAATGGGAAATCAGCGATGACGGCTTAACTTATGTGTTCCACATTCGCAAAGGTATGAAGTGGAACATCAACACCGACAAATATGAAAAAGGCGAAAACAAAGGCAAGTTCATCGACTCTCGTCTGCAAATGCTCGGCTACGAATTCAATCCCGACATTACGGCTCACGACTTTGTGTTTGCGTTGAGGAGAGCGGTTTATTATTACACTGACTGTCCGCAGTTCGCATCGGTTTCGTGCATAAAAAATGCGAACAAAATCCACACAGGTGCGGTGCTCCCTACCGAACTCGGTGCGGTTGCAAACGATGACTACACCCTGACTATTACGCTTGAACACAGGGACGACACCTTTATGCAAACACTTGCATCGGCTGTTGCAATGCCGTGCAACGAGCAATTCTTCGTTGCCACAAAAGGCAAATACGGTTTGGAGGGCAAATACACGCTGTTCAACGGTCAGTTTTATGTCAGCCAAATTCTTGACGCATCATATCTTTTGAAGAAGAACAAAGAATACACGGGTCCGTCACCTGCGACGGCAACAGAACTTACACTCAAGATACCCGACAAAAACGACGAGGACAACAACGACCTCGTTTCAAAACTTGAAAGCGGATACTATGACGCTGCTTTCATCACGGGCAAGGACAGCGACAAAGTCAAGAAAAACAGCGGTGTCACCTACACAGCTTATCAAGACACCACTTGGGGCTTTGTGTTCAACACAAATGACGAGGTGTTCCAATCAAAAACTATGCGCAAGGCATTTTGTGAGGGATTCAGCAGACCGAAAGATTTTGACAAGGATTATCTTGCAACTGCAACAAACCTCACGCCGTCCTCCTGCGTTATCAACGGCAACAACGCCGTCAAGGCTATGGGCAACACAGTTGCACCTCAAAACCAAAGCAAAAGCGTTTCCGACTGGAAAAAGGCACTTGATATACTTGAAACGACGGATATATCCGTTACCGTGCTGACTCCGGACTATATGGAAAACTATGTAAAAATTCTTTTGCAAGGAATTCAGGCAGGTCTCGGTGCTTATTTGACAAATTCAAAGGGCAATGCCGTCACCTTAACCCTCAAAGTTAAGACTATGACCGAAGAAGAGATAAGAAGCGAAATTGCCAAGAACACCTACGATGTTGCATTTTTGCCGTTCACCGCAACGGGCAACAGCGCATTGTCGTTCATCAGCCAAATTTCAAGCGACAACATAACAGACATCAATTCAAAAAAAGTTGACTCACTCATCAAAAAAGCGCAAAGCCAAAGCACTCTTGCCTCTGCATCAAAATATTTGAAGCAAGCGGAGCAAACAATTCTTGACACATATGCTCTTTATCCTATGATATACGAAAGCAGTTATTATGCTTCGGCAAACGGAGTGAAAAACATTCAGTTCCACCCGGGAACAGGAAGGGTGAGCTTTGTAAATGCAACAAGAGAATAATCGAAGCAAAACAGTTGCCGTTATATTTTGGATATTAACGGCAATTTGTATGGCAACGATATTTTACTTTTCGTCAAGACCGGCAAATCAATCGGCAGGTCAAAGTTCCGTTGTGACTCTGTTTTTGCAACGGCTGTTTCACACAGAAGCAATAACCGAACATATGGTTAGAAAATTCGCTCATTTCACAGAATTTGCAGGACTTGGATTTTTAATAAACACCGCCTTGTATTTTACAAACGGCAAGCAAAATTTTCCGCTTGGAGCAGGCATAGGCTCGGCATATGCGGGGACTGACGAAATTCATCAGATATTCGTTGACGGCAGGAGCTGTCAATTCAGCGACTGGGCACTCGACACCGCAGGTGTCATAACGGGTGCTTTGATATTGTCAATTCTGATTTTGATTATCGGCAAGATAATTGAGCATAAAAAACATATAAGAAGATAAAAAGTTTTAAGGAGATATTCAAAAATGAATGTACTTACATTTGACACAGAAGAACAAATAGGAATCGCCGCAGGCTATTATATGTGCGGTCAGGTTTTGCAAAAGCCTGACAGCGTATTGGGACTTGCAACAGGTTCTACACCACTCAAACCTTATGCACATATGATTAAGCTTTATCAAGACGGTGCGGTTGATTTTTCAAAGGTAACAACCTTTAATCTTGATGAATATTGCAATCTTGATGTAAAAGACAAAAACAGCTACCACAGCTTTATGTATGAAAATCTTTTTGACCACATCAACATTCCTGATGAAAACATCAACTTCCTCAACGGCAACGCCGAGGATATGGAGGCAGAATGTAAGGCATACGAAGAAAGAATCAAAAAGTGCGGCGGAATTGACATTCAGCTTCTCGGCATCGGTTCAAACGGTCACATTGCATTCAACGAGCCTGCCGATTCTTTCCAAAGATGGAGCCATGTTGTTGCTCTTAAAGAAAGCACAATCAAGGACAATTCAAGATTTTTCAATTCAATCGAGGAAGTTCCTACCCACGCCGCAACAATGGGCATCGGTTCAATTATGCAGGCGAAGCGTATCCTTATCATCGCAATCGGCGAGAACAAGGCAAAGGCAATCAAGCAACTTATTGACGGAAATGTTACTCCTCAGTGCCCTGCTTCGGTGCTTCAGTTCCACAAGGATGTAACACTTATGCTCGACAAGGGTGCAGCATCCTTGATTTGAGATAAAGCACTCTACATAACACAACTTTAATTTTATTCAAGGTGATAAAAATGAAAAACAAAACAAAAGCAATCATCTCTCTTGCACTTGCATCAACAATAGCCATCACTGTTGCAGGCTGTTCTTCTAAAGACAAAAAGCCTGACGGTGAATATGTCAATCCGTCATCACAGGAGCAGACGGTAACAAATTCAAACGGAGAAGTTGTTACTGCAAACGGAAGCGAAGCAACAGGTGATGTTTCAGTCGCAACCACAGCCAAGAAAAGCAAGAAAGCAAAGAAGGTAAAAGAAAAGCCGACAAAGCCTTATTATGTTACAAACATCAACGGCAAAAAAATCAAAACGACAGCCGCATATGAAAAAGTTACAAACAAAAAGGGTGAAACCGTAACCGACAAAAAAGGCAACACTGTCACAGAAAAAGTCAGCACCACTGTTGCAACCACAAAAAAAGGTGAAACAACCACCAAGCATTACGAAGGTACGACAACTTATACAACAAGACCGTCGAATGCTCCTATTGAACTTCCCGCTTTACCTGAAGAAGATTATACTTTATCAGAATCTATGGCACTCAGCAATCTTCAAGCTAACTACCCTGAGAAGTGGATTAACTATTTTTACGACTACGACCCTAAAAACAACGGCGACTACGCTTACTTTGCGGTTTTCACAAATCCGGACAAGCACACAATCACATCTGTTATCACCGTTGACTTGAAAACAGGCAGAGCAAACGAAAAGAATCTTAAAACAGGCGTAATTTCAAATATCAATGCTTTATAAAAAATAACTGTTAAACAGGAGAAAATATAATGGCAAACAAAGGAAAATTTTACATTACAACAGCCATAGCATACACATCTCGCAAGCCTCACATCGGCAACAGCTACGAAATCGTGCTGACCGATGCAATCGCAAGATATAAGCGACTTCAAGGCTATGATGTGTTTATGCTCACCGGCACAGACGAGCACGGTCAAAAAATCGAGGAATACGCAGAAGCCGCAGGCGTTACACCAAAGGAATATGTTGACAAGGTGTCAGGCGAAATCCGTGGCATTTGCGACCTTTTGAACACAAGCTATGACCGTTTCATCCGCACAACAGATGAACAGCACGAAAGAATCGTGCAAAAGATATTCAAGAAACTCTACGAACAGGGCGACATTTACAAAGGTCATTACGAGGGCTTGTACTGCACACCGTGCGAAAGCTTCTGGACAGAAAGCCAACTTATTGACGGCAAATGCCCTGACTGTGGCAGAGAAGTAAAACCTGCCAAAGAAGAGGCATACTTCCTCAAACTTTCAAAATATCAAAAGCGACTTGAAGATTTCATTGAGCAAAACGAAAACTTCATTTATCCCGAAGCAAGAAAGAAAGAAATGCTCAACAACTTCATCAAACCGGGCTTGCAGGACCTTTGCGTTTCAAGAACAAGCTTCAAATGGGGCATCCCTGTTGACTTTGACCCCGACCATGTTGTTTATGTTTGGATTGACGCACTTTCAAACTATATCACGGCTATCGGCTACGACCCTGACGGTTCGTCAGACGAATACAAAAAGTATTGGCCTGCCGATGTTCACATCATCGGTAAGGATATTGTTCGATTCCACACAATTTATTGGCCTATTATGCTTATGGCTCTCGGTGAGCCGCTTCCGAAGCAGGTTTTCGGTCATCCTTGGCTTCTCTTTGGTGAGGATAAAATGAGCAAATCAAGAGGCAATGTTATCTATGCGGACGACCTTGTTGAACTTCTCGGCGTTGACGCTGTAAGATACTACCTTGTGTCCGAAATGCCTTACGCTTCTGACGGCTCTATCACTTACGAAACAATTATCGAGCGCTATAATTCTGACCTTGCCAACACCTTTGGCAATCTTGTTAACAGAACTATCGCAATGCAGAACAAGTATTTTGACGGCGTTATTCAACCGGGCGATGTTGCAGAACCTGTTGATGACGAGCTGAAAACATTTGCACTCGACACCGTTAAAAAGATTGAAAAATGCTTTGAAACCTACCGTGTTGCAGATGCGGTTGAGGCTGTTCTCAACCTTGCAAAGCGCTCTAACAAATATATTGACGAAACTACTCCGTGGGCACTTGCAAAAGACGAAGCATCGCTTCCTCGCCTCGGCACAGTGCTTTACAATCTCCTTGAAGCAATAAGATATATCGCTATTCTTCTCAGTCCGTTTATGCCTGAAACCAGCGAAAAAATCTTTGCTCAAATGAACTGCGACATCAAGGATTACGATTCACTTGCAAACTTCGGCGCACTCAAAGCAGGCGAAAAAGTCGGCAAGGCTGAAGCTCTTTTTGCAAGAATCGACGCCGAAAAAATGCTTGCTGAAATCGCAGAAAAGCAAGAAGCCGCAGCAAAAGCGGAAGAAGCCGCAAAGCCAAAAGAAATCGAGGGACTTGCACAAATCGAATTTGACGATTTTGCAAAAGTTGAGCTTCGTGTGGCAACCATCACCGAATGTGAACCAATCAAAAAGGCAAAGAAACTTCTCAAACTTATCGTCAATGACGGCACACACGAGCCTCGTCAAATCGTATCGGGCATTGCTCCTTGGTACAAGCCTGAGGAACTTGTCGGCAAGAATGTAATCATTGTTGCAAATCTCAAGCCTGTAAAACTCTGCGGAGAAATGAGCAACGGTATGCTCCTTGCTGGTGATGTAAGCGACAACGATGTTAAGGTTGTATTTGTTGACCTCCCTGCCGGAACACAGCTCAGATAATGAATAAAGCAGGTCTGACAGCGGTTTCCCTCGGCGCTGTATTCAATCTATTATTGTTTCTCGCAAAATTCTATGTGGGAATCAGCACAAACAGTCTTTCCATTTACTGTGATGCAATCAACAATCTCGGCGACACTTTTGCGTGCCTGATAGCCGTTCTCGGCTTCTTCCTTGCACGCAAGGTCAGCGAGTTAAAATCACATAAGGTGCAGAGCCTTTGCACTTTCGTTATCTCATTGATAATAGCAACCACAGGCGCTTACTTTATGTACAACGGTCTCAACCGACTTTTGTATCCGTTGAGAATTGCGTACAGCATTGAATATTCGTACATCATCATTGCAACCGTTTTTGCAAAGGTGCTTATGGCACTTATGTACATTTACTTCAACAAAAAAGCAGGCTCACCTGTCCTCAAAGCAATGGTGCTCGACAGTTTTCTTGACTGTGCAACAACCATTTTTGCATTTATGGGACTGTTTTTAATCACAAAGATAAATTTTGCGGCAGACGGTGTTTTTGCCATCATCATCGGCGCAGCGGTCACCGTTTCGGCTGTTAAAAATATTATCGAACAAAGCAGATATTTAATTAACAATTAAATATAAATATTAAAAGTCAAAATTTAAAGGGGTTTAATCATGGCTAAAACAAAAACAAAAAAGCCGAAGAAAACGGCTAAACAAAAATGGGCAATTTTCGGAAAAATAGTTATGTGGATTGTGATTGTTATTGCAATTATTGCGGCAATCATTGCCACTATGAATGCTATTTCAGTTAAGTCCACAAACAACTTTATTTCAACAATCAAATCTGTTGAATATGACAATCAGCTCAAACCTGCAATAGACGAAAAAGACGGCTACTACACATTTACAACCGATGATGATTTCAAGGTTGTTCAGCTTTCGGACGTTCATATCGGCGCAGGCTTTATGAGCACAAAGAAAGACATCATGGCTGCCAACGCTGTTGAAGCAATGGTGAGAGCCGAAAAGCCTGACCTTGTTGTCGTTACGGGTGACATCGGCTATCCTGTGCCGTTCCAATCAGGCACACTCAACAACAAGAACGCTGCAAAAATCTTTGCAAACCTTATGGAAAAGATGGGTGTTTATTGGTGTCTTACATACGGTAACCACGACACGGAGGCTTACAGCTTCTTCAACAGAGCCGACATCTCAAAGATTTACGACAACAAAGAAAAATATCCGCACTGCCTTTTCCAAGCAGGTCCTGAAGATGTTGACGGCTACGGCAACTACCCTATCAAAGTCAAGAACAGCGCAGGCAAGATTTCTCAGGTGTTCTTTATGGTAGACTCTCACTCATACACAGACGGCGACTACTTCGGTGCATTGTGGAAATATGACTGCATCCATAAGAACCAAATTGATTGGTACGAAAAGAATGTTAAGGCATTCACCGAGGAAAACGGCGGAGAAGTTCCAAAATCAATGATGTTCTTCCACATTCCTATTCAGGAAATGCAAACTGCATATTATGAATATCGTGACAACGGCTTCAAAGACACCGACAGAGTAAAATATGTTTACGGCAAGACCGGTGAATCGGGCAAGGTTGTTTACGCAAGTGACAAGAACGAGGGTATGTTCGACAAGATTAAAGAACTTGGCTCAACAAAGGGCGTATTCTTTGGTCACGACCATACAAACAACATCTCATTTATGTATGACGGTATTCAGCTTGGCTACTCATACACCGTTGACTATCTTGCATATATGGGCATTAATAAATACGGTCTACAGCGTGGTTGTGCCGTTATGGAAGTTCATCCTGACGGAACATATGACCGCACACTTGAAAACTACTATCAGGATAAGTACAAGTCAATCAACGAAAAAGAAAAGGTAACAATGAAAGATTATCATTCAGACCTTGTTTCTCGTGAAGAATAAATAACATATGCAAAAACAAAATGCTGTAAGTTCGATACTTACAGCATTTTTTATATTC
>CABQCC010000013.1 GCA_902462495.1 uncultured Eubacterium sp.
AGTTGTCGCAAGGCTTTGCGGATTTTGCAGGATATGTTCACTACAAACTATCGGGGCAAAAGGTTGTCGGTGTCGGCGAAGCATCGGGTATGTTCCCTATAGACAGCACCGTTAATGATTATAATTCTCAAATGACAGAAAAATTTAATGCTCTTCCAAAAGTCAAGGAGCTTGGTATTGATATTGTTCAGATTTTGCCAAAAGTTCTTGTGGCAGGTGAAAATGCCGGTGTTCTTACCCAAGAGGGCGCAAGGCTCATTGACCCGTCGGGTAATCTTGAACACGGTGTTCCGATGGCACCTCCTGAGGGCGATGCGGGAACGGGTATGACCGCCACCAATGCAATTGCCGTCAAAACAGGTAATGTCAGTGCGGGTACATCAATTTTTTCAATGGTTGTTCTTGAAAATCAGCTTTCAAAGGTGTATGAAGAAATTGATATGGTAACAACTCCGGTCGGCAAGCCTGTTGCAATGGTACATTGCAATAATTGCTGTACAGACCTTGATTATTGGGTAAATGTTTTCGGTCAGTTTGCTTCAGCAATCGGAGCACAGATGCAAAAATCGGAACTTTATGATGCTTTGTATGAAGCTGCACTTTACGGTAAACCTGACGCTGGCGGACTTGTTAATGTGAATTATTTTTCGGGCGAACCTGTTTCTCATACAGATGACGGACGACCGCTTTTTGTAAGAACACAGAACGCCGATTTTAATCTTGCAAACTTTATGCGCTCACAAATTTATTCAACAATGGCAACCCTCAAAATCGGTATGGAAATCCTTGAAAAAGAAAATGTCACTATCGATTGTCTTATGGGACACGGCGGACTTTTTAAAACCCCGCTTGTCGGTCAAAAACTCATGGCAGGAGCGATGAATTGCCCTGTTGCCGTTATGAAAACAGCAGGTGAGGGCGGAGCATGGGGTATGGCTGTCCTTGCAAAGTATATTGTTGACGGCGATGAACCGCTTGATGAATATCTCAATAACAAGGTGTTCGTAAACAGCGAATGTAAAACCGTTGCACCCGATGAAAATGATGTAAACGGATTTAATGAATATATGAAATTGTACAAGTCGGCACTCAAAGCAGAGGTTGCAGCTTATGAAAATATTTAAGGAGAATTACAATGGCATTTAAAGATTATGAATTTTGGTTTGTAGTAGGCACACAGTTCCTTTACGGCGAAGATATTTTTGAAACTATTAATTCTCACGCAACAGAAATGGCAGACGAATGGAGCAAAAAACTCCCTTGTAAAGTTGTCGCAAAGCCTTGTGTAAAAACTTCAAAAGAGATTTTGGACATTATGCAGGAGGCTAACAATGATGAGCAGTGCGCAGGTGTTATCACTTGGATGCACACTTTTTCACCGTCTAAAATGTGGATTGCGGGATTTAACGCTTTAAAAAAGCCGTTTCTTCATGTAAACACTCAATATAATCGTGATATTCCGTGGCAGGATATTGATATGGACTTTATGAATCTCAATCAATCTGCACACGGCGACAGAGAGCACGGCTACATCGCTGCTCGTATGAGATTGAAGCAAAAAGCTGTTGCAGGCTATTGGAAAGATGATGCCGTTCAGGAAAAAATCGGAACTTGGATGAGAGCCGCAGTCGGCGCAATGGAAAGCCGAAAACTTCGTGTTCTCCGTATTTCCGACAATATGCGTAATGTAGCAGTAACCGACGGCGACAAGATTGAAGCACAGATTAAACTCGGTTGGCAGGTTGACCACTACGGCGTAGGCGATATTATTAAACTTGTCAATGCCGTTACCGAAGATGAAATCGACGCTCAAATGGCTGAATACGAAAAGAATTATATTATGGACACCGATAATCTCGATGCCGTAAGGTATCAGGCAAGGGAAGAAGTCGCAATCAAAAAGTTCCTCGAAAAAGAGGGATTCGGTGCATTCCACACTAATTTTGAAGATTTGCAGGAACTTCGTCAACTTCCGGGTCTTGCCGCACAGGATTTGATGCGTCAGGGCTACGGCTTCGGTGCCGAGGGCGACTGGAAAGTTGCCGCTATGACCCGTGTTATGAAGCTTATGGCAGAGGGTATGCAGGGCGGTACAGCCTTTATGGAAGATTATACATATCATTTTGAGCCGGGCAATGAAATGCTCCTTGGTTCTCATATGCTTGAAGTTTGCCCGACTATTGCGGCAGAAAAAGCAAAAATTCAGGTTCACCCTCTCGGAATAGGCGATAGGGAAGATCCTGCCCGCTTGGTATTTAAGGCTCAAACAGGCAATGCAATCGTTGTCACTCTTGTTGATATGGGCGACAGACTTCGTATGATTGTCAACGATGTTGAATGTAAGGAACAGCTAAATGATATGCCAAAGCTTCCTGTTGCAGGAGTTTTGTGGAAACCGCTTCCTTGCCTTCAAACCTCGGCAGAAGCATGGATGTATGCAGGCGGTGCTCATCACAGCGTTCTCTCTTATTCTCTCAATGCAGAGCATATGCGTGATTTTGCCGAAATTATGGGTATTGAGTTTATTCATATCAATAAGGACACGGAGATTAACGAATTCAGAAAAGAATTGTTTTACAACGATGTTGCATACAAACTCGGTATGTAAGGAGCAAAAATGTTAGAAGCGTTAAAAAAAGAAGTATTTGAACAAAATTTAAAACTTGTTGAGTACGGTTTGGTTGTGCTTACTTGGGGCAATGTTTCGGCTATTGACCGAGAAAGCGGACTTTTTGTAATAAAACCGTCAGGTGTGCCATATAGTGAAATGACTGCCGAAGATATGGTGGTTATGGATTTGGAGGGCAACAAGGTTGATGGCAAACTAAATCCGTCATCCGACACGCCAACCCATATGGAACTGTACAGAAATTTCAAGGATATAGGCGGTGTTGTTCACACTCATTCTTCTTGGGGCTGTTCTTGGGCGCAGACAGGAAGAGATGTTCCTGCTTACGGCACAACTCATGCTGATTTTGCAAACGGCGCCGTTCCTTGCACAAGAGGACTTACCAAAGAAGAAGTTGAGTCGGCATATGAGCTTAACACCGGCAAGGTTATCGTTGAAGAATTTGCCAAAAGAAACATTTTGCCTGAGGAATGTCCTGCGGTTCTTGTTCACCGTCACGGACCTTTTACTTGGGGCAAAAATGCACAGAAGGCTGTTGAAAATGCTCTGGTTTTGGAAGAAGTATGCAAAATGGCGTATAGAACGGAATCAATTGCAACATTGAATACCGATTCTAATATAGGAATAGAGGACTATCTTCTCAAAAAGCATTATGAGCGCAAACATGGCAAAGATGCATATTATGGTCAAAAACAATAGGAGGAACATATTAATGAAAAAAACAAGCGGATTTCTTGCAATCATTCTGTCTTTGGTTTTGCTTATCGGCACTACAATGCCCGTATATGCAAGTGATGACAAGACTGATTTGCAAAATGCGGTGATTTCTTTTGAAAACGGAATCACTGAATATGAGACTACCGGTAAGGCAATTACCCCAAACTACACAGTAACCGTCAACGACATTTTGCTCACAAAAGATGTTGACTATACCGAAGAATTCAAGAATAATATCAAACCCGGTACAGCTTCGCTTACTGTTACCGCAACAGAATCTTCACCGTATTACACAGGCTCAAAAACCGTTGAGTTTGTTATTTTGGAAAATGACGATGATGACGACGAGCCAAAACCTGTCACTCCGCCAAAAGCAGTCAAGCTTGTTGCAACATATGGCACAAAGAACAAAAAACAACTTGTTGTTGAGTGGAATACCGTTGTTTGCGATGCATACCAAATTATGTATTCCAAGGACAGCGCTTTCAGGTCAGGCGTTAAATATGTAACGGTTAAGGGCAAAAATTCTTCATCAAAAATTGTTAAGGTTAAGAATAATAACAACAAATATTTTGTCAGAGTCAGAGCAATCAATTATGACGAAAAAGGCAAGGCTCTTTACGGCGTATGGTCAAACAAACTAAACAGTTCGTTTACAAAGGTCTATGCAAAGTATTCATCAAATTATGTAAATAATAAGGACAGAACAACTAATTTGCGAATTGCGTCAAAAGCAATTGACGGAACTGTTCTTGCACCCGGCGAAACATTTTCGTTCAACAAGATTGTAGGCAAGAGAACAGCTAAAAAAGGATATAAAAAGGCACATGTGTTCAATGGACCGAATGCTTCGTCCATGGGACTCGGAGGCGGTGTTTGTCAAGTTGCTTCAACTATCTTTAACACAGTCTTGTATTCAAATCTCAAAATAGTTGAAAGACATCAACATTCACAAAGAGTGTCTTATGTGCCTCTCGGCAGAGATGCTGCAATCTATTGGCCGAGTCAGGATTTGCAGTTCAAGAACGATACAAATTATCCTATAAAAATTAAGATGGTTGTTAAGGATGGAGTCATTTCTTGCACCTTCCTCACAAGTCAAAATGTAAAACCTAAAAAGGTAAAAGTGACCGTTAGCAGAAAAGGCAAGAACTTCACTATGAAGCGCTATGCAGGCGGTAAATGTAACTACACAACAAAGTCTTATTATTAATAATGTCCAAAAAACAACACCCATCATTGCGTTTTGCTGGGTGTTGTGTTATTCTATATTCAAGGAGTGATAAGATGATTACATATATTTTACTCGGAGTTTGTATTGCTCTTTTGATTGCGGTAATTGCTATTCTTTTGACACAAGGCAAAAAGGATGATTCCGCAAAAATCGAGGAGCTTCAGCGTCAGCTTTTGGACGCAGTAAATAAGAATAATAATTCCGCACGAATTGAGGAACTTTCCCGTCAAATGAACGACCTCGTTAACAAAAATTACGAACAGCAGGTCAAGGTCATTGAGGCTCTTAATAATAACTATAACAATCAAACAAAACTTATTCAGAGTTCAATTGCTTCAATGCAGGAGAGTAACGAAAAGAAGCTTGAACAAATGCGTGCTACTGTTGATGAAAAACTTACTTCAACACTCAACAAACGTATTGATTCTTCGTTTGAACAGGTTTCAAAGCAACTTACTTCTGTTTATAGGTCGCTCGGCGAAATGAAAGATTTGTCTGTCGGTGTAAGCGGACTTAACCGTATTCTCACCAATGTCAAAACTCGTGGCACTTGGGCAGAACTTCAACTTGGCAACATTCTTGAACAGATTATTCCTAATATGTACGAAACAAATGTCAGGACAAACCCAAAGTATAACGGTCAGGTAGAATTTGCAGTTAAGATTCCTAATGCCGAAAATGATGAGGTTTGTTGGCTTCCTATTGACTCGAAGTTTCCGATGGAGGATTATGTTCGCTTGAACGAATCTGCCGAAATGGGTGATATTGAAGCTGTTGAGCGTGCCCAAAAGGCTCTTGAAGCAAGGGTCAGAGATGAGGCAAAGGCTATTAAAAATTATATCAGCGAGCCACACACAACTCCGTTTGCGATTATGTATCTTGCAACCGAGGGACTTTATGCCGAAATAATGAACAGCAAAACGGGACTTCCCGAAAAACTCCAAAATATGGGCATTTTAGTCGCAGGTCCAAGTACAATTACCGCACTTTTGAACTCGTTGTCGCTCGGTTTCAGCTCAATCGCAATCAACAAGCGTGCAAATGAAGTTTGGAAAGTTCTCGGCAATGCCAAAAAGCAGTACGATATGTTTGGCACTCTCCTTGAAAAAGCAAAGAAAAAGATTGATGAAGCCGGCAGAACTATTGAAGATGCAAATCATAGAAACGATATTATTCAAAAGAATTTGAAGTCCGTCAATTCTCTTGACACCGACCCTACCGATATTGAACTTCTCGATTAGCAAAAGTTAAATGTTATGCAACAGTTCACAAAAAATAAAACTGTCAATGCTTCGGCTGAAGCAAGGTTTAGTTAAAATTAAAAAAATCAGTATTATAAAAGTAGGAAAGTGCACAAATGATGAGGTGCCGTAACGAAGGTTTTGAAATCAAGTGGCAAAGACAATCGGTACGGTATATTGCAGAAAAATCTAAAAATCATATTTGGAGGAAACTGCAATGAAATCATTATTTGAACAAATGGGTGGCACTTATCGTGAGGAAAACGGTTATCTCATTCCCAATCTAAGCTTGCCCGATGAAGAATAGGTTGAAATTGGTGTATGTGGACAACGACATTTGAGATATATCAAACAACACCACAAGGTGATTTACACAAATCTGCTGACAAGCGGCAAGTTGAAAGGCTATCTTGCAGACCTTGACAAGCAGGCTGAGGATATGTTTTTTCGGCTCGTAAAGCAGATGGCGGAACATGAGGACGTTACCGAACAACTCAAAGCAGATAACCAAATTGAGTGGGTTGCTCGAATGAATTACATTCGCTGCAGAGCCACAGAGATCGTAAATAATGATATAATTTACACCTAAACGACAACGGCGGTAGGGAGAGGAATTCTCCCTGCCGCCGCTATTTTAATCATCATCTTCATCGTTAGACCAATCGGATATAATATGTAATTCGCCTGAATCCATATCCATTGCCATATTATTTCCCATCCTCATCAATAAATCTCCGTCAGAATCTAGTGCCATATTGTCAGAGATAGAATGAGCAAAATCGCCGTCCTCGAAATTAAAAAAATGCTTACTCATATAGCACCTCGCTTGAAAATTTAATAATCATATTTGTTTATTTCTAAAACTCTGAAGGTTGCATTTTTGAATTGATTTAATTTTTCTTGCTCTACATATTCAAAAGCTTTCAAATATATCTCTTGTCCAGAACCTAATCTATCAGCGTAAATCATATCTGTTTCAATTCTTGCACCGTTTGCATCTACTGCTTCAATTGTTATGTAATAAGTGCATTGTTTTTCAGCTTTGTTTTTTACTGTAATATCAAGGGATGTTTCAGAGAAGTATCCATTATTAGTTACTTTGAATTTTCCAAAAGAAACATCAACATATTTGTCTAAAATTTCATCTGTCGTTTCTTCTCTAAATAAATCACCAATTGCAGGTATATTAGATTCAATATCATCTGATATATTACTAAAAGGCGAAGCGGCAAAAACGACATACAGAATTACAAGAATAATAGATAAAACGATTTTAGTTATAAAGCCAATCAAGGCGCCTTTACCTGCCGACTTGGCTCGTTTAGGTTTCTTTCCTTCATATATGAGAAAGAGGATTAAACCAACAATTGGAATAAAAAATCCCAAGATAGCAAACCCAAAACTTGAATTATCTTCAGAAACAATTACATTGGACTTATTATCAATCCGTGCCCCGCAGCTATTACAATATGATGAAGTATCATCCACAATGCTACCACAATTTTTACAATACATAAAACCCTATTCTCCGCTTTTGCTACCGATAATACCCATTTTGCTGACAGACTTGATGAATTGTTTCAGCAAAAATTGACCTGGACTTTTTATTATCATCGGCGTTTGTATTCTTTTTGTCTATGTAATTATCTCTGACTTGCTGCCACAGTTTATGCTTTTTAATCCACTCAATTTTGACAGGGAGAACATAATATCCTTTGGGCTGATATTCCCACGAATAACTGTGTTGTTTTTTGTTATAGCGAATATATTGTTGCCGTTCATCGCCACATTCATATGTAATGCAAAAGTCGCAACTATGCAAGATACAAGAGTTGGCTCTATCCTTAACTTTGATGGTGAGAACACGGGTGGAATCTTCGGTGTAATCATATCCGAAAATCGAATATCCATAAGGATTAGTGACTTTGTCGAGACCTTTGTGAAGAATGCTTCGTATTTCTTCGGCAGAATAATCTTCGTCGGGGTCATTTACTTCGATATTCACATCAAAGTCAAAACCAGTGTTAGAGCTTCGGTCACGTGTTATCATCTTTCGTTTGCTACTGCCCACAAAATGATATTGAAAAGTAAAATCATCTCTGACTTCATTTTGTAATCTATGGATAATTTCAAATAGTTCATCTCTGATCGGTTCCCATTCTTCTTTTGGAACATACTCGAAATCGTGCATAATCATAATATCTCCTTTTATCCCAAGCCGCCCAAATAGATTTTACTGAATCTAAATCATATCAGTATATACTTATTATACGTAAATGTCAACGATTTTTCAACAAATTTCGATGTTTTTTCAAAAAAGCATTGACAAACATACGTTCCATCAAAATTGCATATATGACCGCTTTCAATCATTTACACAACTCAAAAAATAAAAAAATATGCATCGCATAGCGATACAATAGAAGTTGATTACACGCTTCACGATAAAAACGAATAAAAGTAAAAGGAGCGTTTTGGAAACGCTCCTTAATTTATTTGTGTTTATGTAATTAGTGCTTAATATCGTCCCACTTAACACCGTCGATTTGGAACAAATCGTCAAACTTGTAAACGTTTGTTTCTTCCTTGGTGTGGTTAGGATACCAAACCTGTGCGAAGAATGGGTTTGTTCTTGCGATGTTGTCGTAATCCCACTGCTTTTGAGGGATGTAGCACTCAGGACACCAGTGACCGCCGAGGAGAATAAGAGCAGGTGATGCTTCAAATTCTGCACCGCAGTAACCGCATTTCCACTTGAGCTTTGTAGCCATATCGCCCTTTGTCATTGTTTCGCTGAGGCACTCACCGCCACGGAATTTAGCAGCTTGTTTCATATCTTCAATGTCAAGTTCTGATTCAGGCTTTGTTTCATCATAACCGTGGTCAAGCTTAAATTCATCTGCATCAGATGTCTTTTTAGCAAACTTTGTGATTTCGAAATCTTCCCACTTTGAAGGAATCTTTGCCCAATCTTCATATGTGCCGTAGTATGCAGAAAGTCTTTCAGGATTTCTTGTAGCAACCCAGTCAAGAGTACCGAAATCTTTTGTAGAAGCAATCTTCTTCATGAATGGCTTTGCACAAGCTGCAACGAGATTCTTTGGAAGATATCTTGGTATTTTGAAGTAGAATTCAACCTGATCTGCGAGTCTGTTGAAGTAATCCTTAACAGGAAGGTTCTCTCTGAAGTGGAGGAATTCCTCAAGCTTGTCACCGTCTGCATAGAATTGACCGTGGAAGTTCTTTGTGATGAACCAGTTAGGGTCAAAGAGCTTTTCAGGGCCTGCAAGACCAAGTGTACCAAGGAGAAGGCACTCAAATTCATAGTTAGAAATTCTGTACTGCTCACCTGAACCGATGTTGAAGAAGTGGTTCCAGAAGTCAGCACCAAGTGTACCTTTTTCGTCTTCAAGTACAAGGTTGCACATAAGTCTGCCTGAGTCCTCAACTGTACACCACTCAAGAACGCCGTTGATTGGCACGTGGAACATAATTGGGTCCATATTCTTAAGGATGTTTGGATAGAGAATACCGCTCTGACGCATAACAACCCAGTTCTTAATTCCGCTTTCTACGAATACACGCTCTGCAACAGTCTTAGAAATAGCATAGTGGTCGTAGATAGAAATTTTGATAGGGTCACCGCATCTACCCCAGTGGATAGGATAGTTTCTGTCACCTGTTTCAGCAACAGTACCGATGTAGCAAACCTTTACATCATCAGGATTTGGTTGTGCCAAAACAGCCTTGCAGATGTTTTGTGCAGCACCAATGTTTGTTTTTTGTGTTCTGTATGGCTTCCAGTCAGCTGTCGGAGATACCATACCGCCGATGTGAAGAACATAGTCAGAGCCTGTTACACCCTCAAGGATTGAGTCGTAATCGCCCAAGTCACCCCATACAACCTGAACATTTGGCTTTGCCATAATACCCTTTAATTTTTCTTCATTCTTTGGGCTCTTTCTTGCAAGCATCTTAATGTTGATTTCATTTGGATGCTTAATCATTTCCTGAACAGCAGCCCAACCCATGTTACCGGTACCGCCGGTAACGAATACGGTTTTCTTTGCCATTATTTTTCCTCCTTAAACAGCAAATTGTACTTATTAACAATAAGTATAAATGTTAACGATATAATTATAAACTATTTCTAAACAAATTACAATATAAATTAACAAATATTTCAATAAAAATTTTGTTGACACGGCATATCTTTTGTAGTATCATAAATGTAATATAGCAAAAGGGAATAGAGATTATCAAGAGTGGTTGAGGGACTGGCCCTGCGACACCACAGCAACCTGCGTTTGTAAGGTGCTAATACCTGCGGTAAGATAATACCGAATGATGAATTATCAGCATACGGTTACCGCTGTATGCTTTTTATTTTACCTTTTGCGATAATAACGCTGTATTTTTATAGAAATGAGGTAATATACTATGTCACGCTTTTTATTTACAAGCGAATCGGTTACAGAAGGACATCCTGACAAAATCTGTGACCAAATTTCAGATGCAATTCTTGACGCTATGATTGAGCAAGACCCACAATCTCGTGTTGCTTGCGAAACAACCTGCACAACAGGTCAGGTTCATGTTATGGGCGAAATCACAACAAAGGCTAATGTTGACATCAATGCAATTGTTCGCAAGACTGTTTGCGAAATCGGATATGACGACAGCGCAAAGGGATTTGACGGCAACACTTGTGCTGTTATCACTTCTCTTGACAAGCAGTCACCTGATATTGCTATGGGTGTTGATAAGTCATTTGAGCTTAAAAACAACGAAGAAGATGAGGACAACCTCAACGGTGCCGGTGACCAGGGTATGATGTTCGGCTACGCTTGCAACGAAACCAAGGAACTTATGCCAATGCCTATCTCTCTTGCTCACAAGCTTGCTCTCAAGCTCACAGAGGTTAGAAAGAACGGCACATTGCCTTATCTCCGTGCAGACGGCAAAACACAGGTTACTGTTGAATATGTAGATAACAAGCCTGTTCGTGTTACAACAATTGTTGTTTCATCACAGCACAGCGCCGATGTTTCTCTTGAACAACTCAGAAAAGATATTATTGAAAATGTAATCAAAACAACCGTTCCTGCCGAACTTATGGATGAGGATACTGTATTTTATGTAAACCCAACAGGCAGATTCGTTATCGGCGGTCCTATGGGTGACTCAGGTCTTACAGGCAGAAAGATTATTGTTGATACATACGGCGGATATGCTCGTCACGGTGGCGGTGCTTTCTCAGGTAAAGACCCAACAAAGGTTGACCGTTCGGCTGCTTATGCTTCAAGATGGGTAGCAAAGAATATCGTTGCAGCAGGTCTTGCAGATAAGTGTGAGGTTGAACTTGCATATGCAATCGGTGTTGCAAAGCCTGTTTCTGTAATGGTTGACACATTCGGCACAGGCAAGAAATCTGATGACGAAATCAGCGAAATCGTTAATAAGGTATTCGACCTTCGTCCGTCTGCAATCATTAAGAACCTTGATTTGAGAAGACCGATTTACAAGGCAGTTGCCGCTTACGGTCATATGGGCAGAGAAGACCTCAATGTTCCTTGGGAGCAAACAAATAAGGTTGACGAAATCAAAAAGTATATGTAATTTATACATTATAAAAACGGCTTGAATTTTCAAGCCGTTTTTTATTACCATTTTTTAAGTGTATTCTTTGATTTAACAAGTTTCTTTATGCTTTTTGTGTGTTGCAAAGCTTTGCCTTTGTCTTTTTTGCAATAGATTTTGTTGCCTTTGATTGTAACTTTGTTGAACTTTGCTTTTGATTTTAAGTTCCACATTTTAAGTCCGGCGGTGTTGCCATAAATTTTGTTGTTGGTGATTGTAACATTTGCCTTTGATGCGTTTCCGCCCTTTGGCACACTGTCAAGACCCACATACATCGCTACCGAGCGATAATCATTAAATTTGCCTGTGGTTTTGATTGTGCACTTGCTGACATTCAAACCGAGCACATCATACATATTGAGTGCTTCATTTGTTGATGTGATTGTGCAACCCTGAACCTTAATGTTCTTGAAGAATGTGTTGCCGACTCTGTTTGTGCCGATACCTCTTGCAAATTTGATCTTGCAGTTTGAAATCGTGATGTTTTCGCAAGCTGTGTCATCCCACGGAGCACCAGATGGGGAATTGCTCTGCTTATATGTGTTGTCAATCTGGATGGCTTCGTTTGAGCCTTCGCCAACATATATGCTGCCGCCCATTGCCATATTGCAGTTTTCAATTATTGCGTTTTTAACTCCTGCAAATTCAATGAAATGTCCGTTGTAATTGTTCTTGAATGAGCAGTTTTTGATGGTGATATTTTGAGCGTGCATAAACAAAAATGACGAGTAGCCAACATAAAATCCGTTGTCTTTCAAGGCCTTTTCTGTGTTAGGCTCTGCTGTGCCGACCCAAGTACCGCCGTTGATTACAACATTTTTGAGCGAACCGTATCCGCCCGAACCTTTTCCGTATGAGCTGTTCATATGAAAACCGTTGATGAGCAAGCCTTTGCCGTTTGTCTTTTGATTAAACACAGCACCGTTGGCATTGAATGTTGTGTTGTCAAAAATCGGCAGGGAATTGGTCAATGTGTATTCTCCCGGTGCAAAGTTAACAATGAGTTTGTCACACATACTGTCTTTGAGAACTCTGCGGATTGAAAGTGTGTCGTCCTCCTCGCCGTTCGGTGAAATGTCAACAATTCTTGTTCCGTCATCGCTTACGATGTCAGAATCAATTTGAGCTGCAAATACGGTTGATGTGCCGAATGCAATAACACAAAACAGACAAACCGTAATTAATAATGAGTATATTTTTTTCATTAGTATCTCTCCTTTTTGTATATGTATATAGATATTTTATCATATTATACAGTAAACTGTCTATTGACAAAACAAATAAAAAAGCACCTGAGTTTTTGATACTCAAGTGCTTTGTCTTTGCTGAATTATAACTTGCTGTCTTTGTCTACCGCCTTGTCAACGGCTTTGTGGATAGCTGAATTGAAACCGTTTTCCTGCAAAGTTGTGACAGCCTCTATTGTTGTTCCGCCCGGGGAACACACCTTGTCAATCAAGTCGTATGGATGCTCGTCACTTTCAAGAATCATTTTTGCGCTTCCAAGCACAGCCTGTGCGGATATTTTCAATGCAATATCCTTTTTCATTCCGTTTTTCACACCGGCTCTTGCAAGCTCGTCAATGAACATATATGCAAGTGCAGGGGTGCATCCGCCAAGAACGCCAAATAAAGGGAAGAAGTTTTCATCCAAATAAATGATTTCACCGATTGCCGAAAAGATTTTTTCTGTCAAACTCTTGTCGTCATCGGTTGCTTTTTCATTTGCCGTGTATGCACAAATTGCTTCCGCAACTTTTGCGTTTATGTTTGGCATAACTCGGATAATTCTGCTGTCGTGTGAAAGCTGGGAAGCAATAAATTCGGTGCTTTTGCCCGCAGCAATAGAAATAACCAATGCGTCACTTTCGCCGAGTGCACCGTCGATTTTGTTGAGCACCGATGTAAGAACATTTGGCTTAACTGCCAAAACGACCGTGTCGCTGTTTTTTGCAATATCAATTTCGCTGTCGAAAACATTGACATTGTATTTTGCTTTCATTGCCTGTGTTGCAGGTGCGTAAATGTCAAAAATGTTTACTTCCTCTGCTTTTACAGCATTGCTGTCAATAATTCCGCAGATGATGGCGCTTGCCATATTTCCGCATCCGATAAATCCGATAGACATAGCTTTTACTTCTTTCCTTTTATTAGACGATATTTCTCCCTCGTTGCTTCTCCGCCTCTGATGTGTCGCTGCGATTTGTTGCATTGCAAAACATCATTCACTTTGTCGGCAAGCAGGGGAGCAATTTCGCCCAGCCGTTTTGTAACATCTATATGTACCGTGCTTTTGCTTATGCCAAAAACCTTTGCCGTTTGCCTCACGGTTGTTTTGTTTTCAACTATGTATTCTCCAAGCTCGATACATCTCGACTCTACATTTTTGGTCATATCAATTACTCCTTCTAAGTAAAAGATATGACCGTTTTTTAGTTTATATTACTTTGTGTTGTGCTTTTGTGTTGATTATTCGCTGTCGGAATTTTCTTCCTGAGCGGATTCAACAATTGTGCCGAGCAAGTCGGTCAAAGATTTTGTTTCGATTCTGTCAACCTTGCCGTATTCTGTTGTTTGGTTGTTGTCGGAAAGCATACCGTTTTCCTGCACGATTGTCATAGTGAGGGTCTTTTTGTCAACAGAAATTTTGTAAACAACGGTGCTGTCGCTTGATGGGTTTGAGAGTGTAAGCTCGTCACCTTTAAGTGAATAGTCGCCCTTAAATGAAAATGTGCTGAAGTAGCTTTCGTATGTACCGTCATCAAAAAACTCATACGCAGAGCTTCTTGATTGGTTTTGCCATTTGCCGACAAGCAATTCGGAATTGTTTGTTGAAAATGTTGATGAAACCATTTGAATTGGGTTGATTCTTTCAACGGCGCAGTAAATTCCCGACGGAATCAATGTCATTGTCAAAATGCTGAAGATGATGACAAATATAACTTTGCCTGCTCCTGATTTTTTATTTGTTGCCATAATTATTTAAGTCCTTTTTTCTTAAGTAATGAATCAATTTTGTTTGAGTTGTCAAGAAGTGAAGATACAGACAAATCGTGATTGATTGTGTCAAGGAAGTATGCAAGATACTTTGAAAGTTCAACGCTTTCGTACCAATCTCTTGAAAGAAGCTCAGGTGATTGATAAACACCGTTTGTAGTAAATACTTTTTCAAAAACGCCGTCCTCGTGTGCCTTGTCAAAAATCTCAAGACCGTTGCAGAAAAGTCCAAATGCAGTGCAGACAAAAATTCTCTTTGCTTTGAGTTCCTTGAGTTTCTTTGCAACTTCAAGCATACTTTCGCCTGAAGAAATCATATCGTCAACAATGATGATGTCCTTGCCCTCAACGCTGTCACCAAGGTACTGATGTGCAACAATCGGGTTTCTGCCGTTTACAACTCTTGTATAGTCTCTTCTCTTGTAGAACATACCGAGGTTTACACCAAGCTGTGTTGCAAAGTAAATACATCTGTGCATTGCACCCTCGTCAGGTGAAATAATCATAAGGTGGTTAGGGTCAACCGACAAATCGTCAACATTGTTAACAATTGCCTTAATCATCTGGTATGTAGGCATAACATTTTCAAATGACTTGTGAGGAATTGAGTTTTGAACTCTTTGGTCGTGAGCGTCAAAAGTGATGATGTTTTCAACACCCAATGATGTAAGCTCCTGCAAAGCCATAGCACAGTCAAGTGATTCACGGGATGAACGCTTGTGCTGTCTGCCTTCATAAAGCATAGGCATAATAACATTGATTCTCTTTGCCTTGCTTGATGCTGCCGAGATAACTCTCTTTAAATCCGAGAAATGGTCGTCCGGTGATTTTGGAACATCCATTCCGTACATATTGTATGTAACGCTGTAATTGAAGCAGTCTACAATGATGTAAAGGTCGTAGCCTCTGATTGAGTCGTTGATAACTGCTTTGCCCTCACCTGAACCGAATCTTGCAATAGATGTGTCGATAAGGTATGAGTCCCTTTGATAACCGTAAAAGGCAATGTTTTCCTTGTGTGCGGCAGCCTGCTCGGCTCTCCACTTAACAAGGTAATTATCAATCTTTTGTGCGAGTCCTTCTGTACCCGGCAAAGCGATAATTCCCAATGGTCCGTAAGGGATTGTTTGTACTTCTTCTGCTGTGATTCTTGGCATTTTAAAAATACTCCTCTCAATTTATGCTTACATTTTACAACATATTACACCAAAAATAAACACTTAAATAATATTTTTAATATAAATATTTATTTGAGGGTGTAATGAATTTTTATATATAATCAACAAAACCGTTGAATTATAGCTGTTCCTGTGCTTTTTTCGACTTTTTCATTCGTTTTAACAATTCGTAGCCGAACACACCCACCCAAGCGGCGGCAGATATTGGCAAGCCGTAGGTCAAACCCTTTGGAGAGTAAACAAGTTTGATTTTGTGCTTGCCTTGCTTGATTGTTGAGGCAAGTTGACTTTCGCCGATTTCAAAGGTCTTTACTTCGTGACCGTCAATATAAATCTTCCAGCCCTCGTCATAAGGTATTGATGTGTACAAATAACCGTCATATCCTGCATTTATTGTGCCCTCAAGCTTTGTGTCGCTGTGCTTTTCAATGTTCATTTGACCGAGCGACAGCATTTCGTATGCGGACTCAAGCACGGTGTCGTCAATATTATAAGCATAGATGTTGAACGATGCACTCGAAGATGTGATTCCGTTCAAATTAAGAATTGCCTTGATTTCGTCACCTGCTTTGTGGTATCCGAGGTCAAGAATATACGGCTCAACAATGCTTTGATAGGTTGTCTTTGTTCCGTCACTCCAATAGTAATTTATGTTTTCGATTTCGTTTGATGTAACATAAATATACACATTTCCGTCTTTTACGGATTTGAACAAAACATCCACGCTTGCACCCGTGTTTTCTTCAATGTCGTCAACGAAGAACGCTCCGTTTTGATTTACTTCTTCACAAGTTGCATTGTAGCTTTCTGTTCCCGTGTATTCAACAGGCACAAATACATTGCTGACGCCTGTTGCCTTGTCAATCAAATCTTCCTGAACTTCAAACGGATTGCCCTCAATGTCGTTCCAATTTTCAAGGGATTTTGATGCAACAAATGCAATCGGCAGGCTGTATTTGTTTTCATAAACGGAGGTTTTTGATGTATCTTTTGTTGTGTAAATCTTTTTGTAATAATTTTCTGACAAATCAAGACTGCTTGAATCTTTGATTAGATATTTTATTGCGTACATCATATTGTACACAGGGGTTTGGGTGTTGTAGGTGTATGAGTTTATTCTGTTGCCAAACATACCGAGGTTGTATTGCGTTTGACTGTATTCCTGATACGCCATTGATGAAAAGGCTGAAATGCCGTTGTAGTTGTAAATACAAGGGTCCATACGAGTGTTGAGATAGGTTAACTCTGTTCTGTAAAAACCTTTGTCTTTTTCTTTGAGATAATTCACGGCGTCTGCCATCGTGTCCATCTTTTCAACATACGGAGTTTGCTCTTGAGTAAACAAATACGACTTGCTGTCGCCGACAATTACCTCGCAAAATGTCATACAAACAATCGTAAGACCGATTACGAATTTTGAAAAGTTTTCTTTCTTTATAACGAGCAGAACGAGTGTCCACACGATTATGAAAATCAACGAAACATAGATTGTAAAACCGCTGATTTTGTTTGTTGGATTTTTTTGGAAATAGAGAACAAGAAAAATGAACGCAATTCCTGTAATCATAACATCCCTGTATTCAATTCCTTTGAAGTTCATCAATCCTCTAAAGGACATAACAAGCAAAATGAACACATAAAGGAACGAATATCTGAACGGCAAATCGTTCGGCATATGGAATGCGTGCCATATAAAGTCAAGAATATTGCAATCAAAACTTACAATGAAAAACAAAAGCAGGAATATATATGACGCTTTTTCCTTGAGTCCGATTTTTTTGTTGACAAGATACATCGGCAACAGCATTGCAGGCAAAATTCCGCAATAGATGTTTGGCAAAACATCTTCGCCCGATGAACGGATTGTTGTTTCCAATCCTGTAAGATGAGATGACAGCATATCAATCAAGTTGAAATTCTGCTCAAATGTTGACGGAAAACTGTCTGAAGTTGCCGAACATGATTGCAAAATGAAATAAATCGGAAGCAAGAAGCAGGCACAAAGCATACCCACAAACAGTGAACTAAAGCCGAATTTAACAACGCTCATAACAAATCTGTTGTTGAAAAATTCTTTTATAGGTTTTTGCTTTTCGCAGTAAATATCGATTTTTGCGGAAAAATCCTTCTTTGCAATAAAGTAAACAAAAAAGTACAAAACCGAGAAAATGCAGGTCATATATCCGATGTAGTATGAACTGAACAGAAGAACGGACAGCGACAAAATATATCGCTTGCATTTGCCTTTGTTGATTATGTCCTCAATTCCGAGAGCCACAAGAGGCAACCAAATCATACCGTCAACCCACATAATGTTCCAGTAGTACGCAAGGAAGTAGCCCGAAAAAGCATAGAATACGCCAAACGAAGCGGAAACATACGAATGTGCATCAAAACTTCTTTTGAGGAAATATGTGAATGTTCCGGCAGACAAAACACCTTTGACGATAACCAAAAATGTAATTGCATAGCCTATTTGATTTTTGTCAAACAAGAAAATCAAGAATGAAAACGGACTTGACAGATAGTTGAAATAATTGCCTAAAAAGCTTGAACCGCCGCCCGATTCCCAAGAATATAGAAAACTCTTGAAATCAGTCACTCTGTCATATAATTCCACAAAAAGCGGTCCGTACTGGTGGTAGAGGTCCATTCTCAAAACCGTCATATCTCCAAACGGAAACATCTTGAATATCATAAATACAAAAAGTATTCCGATAGTAGCAAGACACATTGACAATAACACAAATCTGTTTGCAAAAAACGAATGATACAACTTTGTGTCACCGTCTTTTTCTGCTTTTTCGGTGTTATCAAAAACAATCAGTCTGTCAAAATAAAGATTGAACACAAATATAAGAATTGCCGAAAAAATGTACACAAGCATTTTGCTCATATTGAGCATATCATTCAGCGTGAAATCAAGTATTTTGAAAAATCCGAAGTCAACAACACACCTAAATAAATATGCCAATGCCTGTTTCAACGGTTTTGAATTTATGCTTTTTGCAAAGACAAACTTTTTTTCGCAAAAAAATAAACCAAGCATAACTGCAACAAAGGATACCGACATCGCAATTCCTGCCGATAAACCAAAGCCCTTGAGCATCTGCTTAATTATCAAAAAAACAACCGTCCCGATTGAATACACAAGACTGTATACAACCGTTTGTGCGTTGAATATTCTATTTGTTTTAATTATATTTCCTGATTTGGTAATGTCCATATAGCACCTAAATTAAATATTTTTTATTTATTTTAACATATTATATGTCTTTCTTCAATCCATTTTTATATTTTTAACTTCTTTGTAATATTTTTTTCAGGCGGTTCATAAATTTTTATGGGTGATAGCTTGAAAGTTTTTGATTATGTAAAAAAATATTTGCCCCTTGATGTTGTTAAAACGCTTGATAATTTGAATTCATCTCAGCAGCAGGGAATAACCGAAATTCGTATCCGTCGCAATATGCCCGTAACCTTTGTGATTGATAATCGGATAAAATTTGCGGACAGGTTTTGCCAAACATTGGCTGTTCTTCCGAGAGAACCTTTGATAATATTTTCGCCTGAATTTGATGATATGTTCAATCGTTTGTGTTCGTATTCCGTTTACAGCAATATGACGAATTTGAAAAACGGATATGTAACCCTTGAAAACGGTTCTCGTGTCGGCGTTTGTTCAACGGCTGTTTATGAGGATAACGATTTGGTGTCGGTTAAGGATGTCACATCGGTCAATATTCGAATACCTCGTCAGGCGGTTGGTTGCAGTCGTGATATTATCAATAAAGTTTTTGCAAACGGTGTGTGCAGTGTTTTGGTTGCAGGCAAGCCGTCAAGCGGAAAAACAACGCTTTTGCGTGATATGGCAAGAGAAATTTCAAACGGCATAAACGGTGCGTACAAAAAGGTTGTTGTGATTGACGAACGAAATGAGATTGCAGGTAAGATTGGTGACGAATTTACGCTTGATGTCGGATTGAACACCGATGTGATAACGGGTTTTGCAAAACCAAAGGCAATAGAAAATGCAATCCGAACAATGTCACCGCAGGTCATTGTCTGCGACGAAATTTCAGCGCCGAGAGAGCTTGACAGTATTCGCTTCGGTTTTGCTTGCGGTGTAAATTATCTGCTGTCCGTTCACATCGGCAAACAGCAGGATTTGTACACCAAACCGATTGTTCGCCTTATGCTTTCAATGGGAGAATTTGAAAAAATAATTTTGCTCAACGAGGATTATTCGGCAAAAATTCTTGATGCACGGGAGATACTGAATGAAATTCATAGGCGTAGTAATAATAGTTGCGTCATCATTGACGATGGGAATTTATATGAGTAATTCGATAAAAAAGAAAATCAATTTATGCCGTGCGTTGATTGACATCACAAATTATATCTTGCCCGAAATAAAGCTCAAACAAACATCACCGTGCGAAATTCTTGCAAGTGAACGGCTGAAAACACTTGATTTTGTGGGACAAGATATGCTCTTTGCCGAGCAAAAAGCCAAAACTCCGCTCAATGATGAGGAAAACGAAGTGATAGGACATTTCTTTTATTCGCTTGGCAAATTCGATGTTCAAAATCAAATCAAGCAAATTGAGTTTTTTAAGGAATATATGTTGTCGGCTATGCATAAATATGAAGAGGAGTACAAGTCAAAATCAAAAATTTATGTCAGCGTCGGATTTTCGTTTGGCACGGTAATAGCGTTGGTATTAATTTAGAGGTGTAACATTGTGGAAGTGAATTTTATTTTTAAAATAGCGGCAATCGGGATAATCGTTGCTGTGCTCAATACCTTGCTTGTTCGTTCGGGGCGTGATGACCAGGCAATGCTCACAACTCTTGCTGGTGTCATAGTCGTTCTTATGATGCTCATTCCGCAGATTAAAGAACTGTTTTCAACAGTCAAATCTCTGTTTAATTTGTAGCTATGGTAAAGGTTATAGGTGTTTCGTTTTGCGTGCTGATGTGCAGTTTGATAGTCAGGGAGCATAACAGAAGTTTTGCAATTATATTGTCGGTTGCAGGCGGTGTTATTTCGTTTCTTGCAATATCGGACAAGGTGTCCGAACTGTATTCTGCTTTGATTCAACTTTCCGATACTGTTCCGTCAGGCGTTGCTTATGTCAGACTTATGCTAAAGGCACTTTTTATTGTAATCATAACGCAGTTCACCGTGGATATTTGCAGGGATAACGGCGAAAATGCACTTGCTTCTCTTACCGAGATATCGGCAAAAGTGCTCGTGCTTTCCCTCGTTATGCCTCTGATAGAAGCGGTGATTTCAATGGTGGTAGGACTTGTCAAATGAAAAAGACTATTTTATTTTTGTGTGCATTGCTTTTCTTTTTGTCCTTTTCGTCAACGGCATATTCGGAGGATTTCAGCAGGGAAAAATACAACAGCACTCTCGAAGCGTACGATTTATCATCATTCGAAAATGAACTTGATGACGACACTCAAAAAATGCTTGAGGAACTTGGTTTGCTTGATTTTTCATACGATAGCATAACAAGAATTTCGCTGAACGATATAGTGAAATTAATCAAGTCGTTGTTATCAAAAAAAGCGGAATTACCGATAAAATCAAGCGTGACCGTGCTTGTGTTTATTCTGCTGTCCGCATTGCTTCAAAGCCTGAAAAACGATTCCGACAGCTCGGTCAATACGATTTATTCAACGGCAACGGCAATCCTCATTTCAACGGTAATTCTTGTAAAACTCACAACAACGGTTTCCATGGCTTCAATGGCAATATCCGTTGCGTCAAATTTTGTGTATGCTTTTATTCCCGTGTTTTGCAGTATTGTGGTTGCTTCGGGCGGTATCACAACAGGTTTTTCAACCAACACAACACTTCTTGTTTTGGCGCAGGCATTGTCATTTGTTTCGTCAAATGTGTTTATGCCGATTGTCAATTGCTATCTTGCTTTGGGTGTAACTTCGTCACTTCGCTATGAGTTGAATTTGGATAAATTGTTGTCGTCACTCAAAAGAATTATAACAACTTGTATATCTTTTTCATCCGGTGTTTTCGTGTCGATATTGTCGTTGAAAACAGCCGTGGCAGGCAGAGCCGATATGCTCACTCTCGTTGCTTATAT
>CABQCC010000014.1 GCA_902462495.1 uncultured Eubacterium sp.
ACGAACAGCAAACCTTGCACAGCGAGAAAAGAGCTGGATATAAGTTTGAGCTTTATTTCGGGCAAGATATTGCGTAATCCTTTGCGTTGATGATTCCGTCGGAATTCACATCGAACTTGCGGTTTTCGTCTGTAGCATACTCGTTAAGATATTTCACAAACGGCTCTTTTGCCGTCTTGGAACATCTTGAACATCCAAGCACAAAATCCTGATTTTCAACACCTGTCGGCACAAGGTCATGACCGAGAGGAGCAAGCTTTTCCTTGTAGGTTTCGCCACAGCCGATGCAGGTGTAAATATCGTAGCCGTAGTCCTCACAAGTCGGCTTAACAGTTGATGAAACCGCATACTTGTGCTCACTGCAAACATATTCAGTCACAACGGTGAATTTGGCATTGTAGTCATCGTTGCGATAGAAGCGTGCACCGAGATAGTATCTTTTGCCCGCCTTTAGGTTATATGTAAGCTTAAAGCCAAAGTCGCCGTTGCTGAAAATGTCGCCATATGCAATGGAAGATTGTTGCAACTCTTTGAGCGTTGTGCCGTACACATAGTTTTCAGCGTCGAACAAACAACCGACAGTAATCGAATCGCCAAGCGAATAGAAAGTCAGCTTGCCGTCAGTAAGCGGAACGAACGACCAAAGCTGCAATTCATCACTTTCCGTGATATAAGCCTCTGTGCGCTTGCCGTCCATAGGAGAGTCGAACATAATATTGTTCCTGAAGCAATAATGTTGCGCCGCACTTTTGGTTGAACAATGCACAAGAAAGCCCTGCGGAACTTGCATATTTTCGTCATAGCCAAAAGCATAATCGCCAACGGTTGCAACGCTGTCGGGCACGGTAATTTCAAGCAAATTGTTGATTCCCGCAAAAGAGGCTGTGCCGATTGACTTTACGCTGTTTGAAATCTCAACACTTTCAACATACTTGAACTTTGCAAAGGCATAATCACCTACTGCGGTTATGCCGTCGCTGATGACAATCTTTTTTGTTTCGTCCATATAAGCGTGCCACGGACGCTTGTCGAGGTTGGTTTCTGTATAATTTGAGACATCACCGTTGCCGGTAATCGTGAGGGTTGCGGCTTCGGGATTGTAATCATACGAAACCGTATTCGCAAATGCTGTGAAGCTAATGCTCAAAATGCCGGATATAATCAAAGCAACAGCCAAAACAACGCATATTAACTTTTTGTTTTTCATAAATCCACATCCGTAAAAATTGTAATTTTTTATCGCATTAATAACAATGCCTGCAACGATTATACTCATTGCAGGCTAAAAAATCAAGAGTTAATTATTTGTTAACTTGAAATCTTTTATGATTATTGCATAATCCTTTCCGTTTACAACGCCGTCATTGTTCAAATCTGCATCAGGATTGTAGTTAGGGTCGTCCTTGTAGCAGTTGAGAGTGTTCAGGAAGTTGAAATGCAAAGTCTTTTTGTCGCACTTTGTGCACTTGATGTCAACTTCACCTGTTGAAGAATCAATTTTTCCAACAAGATTGTGGTCGTCTGCCCACACGATATAAACATTCATATCCCTTGTGACATTTGAGCAGTCCTCCGACCAAGAAACATACTTTTTACAGCTTGGAGCTTCAGGAACTTCCGGAGTGGCTACACCCTCGCCCGATTTTACAAGCTTATAGCTAAGACGCACGCTCTTGGTTTCGTCAAGATAGAAGTTTACTTGATACATATCTCTGGTGACAACCGTGTTGACTGTCATATTTTCGCAATTCGCATTGCCTGTATCATATTTATAAGTGAAACCGTCCTTGACCGATTCGTCAATCGGGTCAACAAGCTTGCCCGAAATGTTGAAAACTTCGCCTGTTACAAATTCGCCGTTTGAATAAGCAAGGATAGTTTCCTCGCCCTCCTCGGTTTGAACAACCGTGTCAAGCGTGGTTGACACAATCTTTGTCGGGTCTGCAAAAGTTTTTGGAATAACGGTTTTGTTTTCCCTAACCGTTGCAGGTAGTTCAATCCATTGGTCGCCGATTGAACCCGTTGAAGTGTTGACAAGCGCTGTGTTTGCCGAAAGGTCGAGTTCCGCAATATGGTTCTTTGCACATTGCAATTCCTCAAGCTTTGTGTTTGCACTCAAATCAAGCTCGCTGAGTTCGTTTTGAGTTACATAAAGTCTTGTAAGTTCCGTATTTTTGCTCAAATCAAGCTTTGCAATCTTGTTTGTATTGGCAATCAAACTGCTGAGTTGCGGACAGCCCGACACATCAAGCGCCGTGAGAGCACTGTTTTCGCAATAAAGCGTTGTCAAATTAGGAAGGTTGCCCACCGTGAGCGAAGCAAGTTTCTCGTTGCCCGAAACTTTGACCGTGTTCAACATTTTGTTCTTGCTGATGTCAAGAGATGTGAGTTCAAGCGAAGAAGCGGAAAGTCTTTCAAGATTGTAGAACTTTTCAATACCCTTGAGGCTTGAAACAGGTTCGTCAATGTCAACATCCAGCCACATACTCTTTGCAACTTTAAGCTCCGAGTCGGACAAATATTCGTTTCCGTCCAAATCCCAAGTTTCCAAAATATAGTTACGGAAAGCTCTGTCGGGGAAATTCAGTTCGTTGATTGCAACCAAATCCTCGGCAAAAGCCACACTGCCTAACGAAAGGCAGGTGACTAATGTGAGTAATGCCAGAACAGAGGCTATACCTTTTTTAATATATAATTTTATCATAATTTAGTATACCTCTTTTATCACTTTTGTTTGATGACAACAGGAATTATCGTTGTCACTTCTTCGCCGTTGGCATTTGTTACGGTGCAAATAATTTTTGTTTCAACGGACTGCATAAATTTAGCTTTAGTTGTAAGGTTAACTACACCATCGTTGCTGATTGTGATATAGTCAGAATTATTTGACTCCCACTTAACTGCGGTAGGCTCTGTGTAGCCAACTTCATCGGTGCCGTAGCTGAGTGTGAACGGAGCGAAATCTCTGTATCCGAATGAGTAACCCGACTTTGTTACAGAGTCAACTTTTTGACCGTCAAGAGTGATATAAATCGACTTGATAGGCACAATCTTGTTAACAAGTTGAATATTGTAGGTGTATGTGGTTTCTCTGTCGTAATCATCAACAACTCGTGCATTGACTGTAACAGAAGCGGAATCGCCTGTTTTTGTGAGAACAATATTTTGCTTGCCCTCGCCGATTGCAGATGTCACATTTGTTTCGTTGCTTGTTGTGAGTTCAAATGTCTTGTACATATTGCCCTTAATAGCAACATCAATTGTCAACTTGTTGTCAACGGTTTCATAGCTCATTCCGTTTGCAATAGCTTCGCCGTTTACAGTCATTGTGACAACAGGAAGCACAAACTTGTGGCTTTCAAGTTCGCTGACAGTTGTTTGGAGCTTTGTGCAAGCATCATCAATTTCTTTCTGAGTGGCGTCAGGATTGCTGAAAACTGCTTCTGCATTTGCCAAATCTTCCTGAAGTCTTGTGCCGTATTTGTACTCATAATCTTGATAGTTGAGTGCTCTTGCCTGAATAATTGCTTCTTCAAGTGCCGAAGTATCCCAAGTTGTTTGAACTTGAACTTCGCCGACATAACCGCCGTCTACAGTTGTAACCTTGATGGTGGTCTTGCCCTGCGACTTGAAGGTAACAAGTCCGTCTGCATTGACTGTTGCAACTTTCTCGTCCATTGACTCATAAAGACAAGTTGTTACGGAAGCAGGGATTTTTGAAACCGTTGAATCACTTACGATAGTAGGAGTGATTTGCTTTTGCTTATTCGGAGAACCGTAAAGAAGTGTTGTGTCAAAAGACAAACTCTTTACAGCATTTCTTACAAACGAAACATAAACGCTGTCCGAATAGGTGTCGCCATAATCGGTTTTAACCGTTGCGGTTATTTTAGCCGAACCCGGAAGTGCAGTTGTGTTTGTTACATAACCCTCCTTGCTGACGGTAATTGACTCATTTGATGAGCTCCAAGTGATTGATGAATACATACCGTCATCAGGGGAAATCTTGCTGTTGAGATTGATTCCCACGCCGTTGAGCGATGTTGACTGGTATCTGATGAATCCCGGATTGACTTCTTTGATTTCGCTTTGTGAATCATTGAGCCAAATCTTAATGCCTGTTGCCGGTTTGTAGCCCGAAAGGTTGCCGTATGCTTCGTTAAGCTTGCGAAGTGCGGCGTTAACCTCCTGCTGTGTTGACTTATTGGCATTTATCATTTCCTTGCAGATTTTAACCTGCTCGCTCAATGCGTCAAGCGAAGAAGCGGTATATTGGTTTGTATCCTTAACCTTATTAATTAAGTCCTCATATTCCGTAACCTTTGCTGCAAGTTCGCTGTAATCGGTTTCGATATGAACAGGGATTATCTTGATGATACCGCCGTCAAATGTTTTTACAATAATGTTGCAGTCGCCTGCGTTTACAGGAGTGACAACACCATTTTCGGAAACTGTTGCAACCTCTTCGTTTGTGGAGCTGAACACAACCTTGTTGAGATAGCCTGTGCCCGTACCTGTTGTTGTGGCAGTAATCTTTTGAGGTTCTGATGTGCCCTTGAGTTCAAGAAGTGACTCAGGCTGAACCGAAAGACCCGTACAAACAACATCGCCCATTGTTATCCAAATCTCACGCTCAGTTGTTTTGCCGTAATCGTTGGTGAAAACAACCTTTACTCTCGCCCAAGCAACCGCTGTTGTTGCCGACGAAGGTGTGAGTGTGAATGTTCCGCTTGAAAGTTTCGAATCCATATGCGATCTTTCAAGAATTTCCCAAGTAACGCTCTTGTACATAGCGTTTTCAGGGTTGCATTTTGCGGTGAGAACAACGTCGTTTCTGTTATTACTGCTTTCGTATGCCTTTGAAAGGTCAACCGAAAGAGCGCTGTTTGAACCGATTGTTCCGCTTGCAACGGTTCTTGCCGAAGAAGAAGCGAGCTTACGAGCCTTTGTTTCGTAATTAACTGTGATTGAATCAACGAAAACATACGGATGTTCCGCAAGAGCCTCGCCCGCTGTTTTGAGTGCGGAAGTTGCGTCATCGATAGCTTTCTGGCTCATTGTCTTGTCGTTGAGAACATTGATTGCCTCATCATAAGCATTTTTGAATGCCATACCGTACTCATATTCGTACTGAGTATAGTCAACGCTTTCATATTCTTGGATAGCTTCTTTAAGAGCTGTTCTGTCGCCCTCTGTGGAAACCTTACATTCGGCATAGATACCGCCGTCATATGATACGCAACGAACAACCGTTGAACCTGCACTTACAAAGTGAACTGTGCCGTCCTGGTCGATTGTTGCAACATTTTCGTCATCCGACTCCCAATAGTAATCTCTAATGTCAGCCTTTTGGAGGTGAGAGAGCGATTTGCCATCAGGCAAGATGTTTGCCTTGAGCACATATGTTGAGCCGATAGCACCTGCTACATTATAAGTATTCAATTCAATGCCGGTAACAGGATTCTTTGAGTACGATACCCAAACGGTGTCGTAGAATTCCTTGCCGAACGAATCGGTTACAACGCACTTGATTTCGCCATAGCACGGCTTGTTTGATGTCGGTGAGCATACACCGTCCGACGATACGGAAATATCGGTCGTTGAAGAAATCCATTCTGCCTTTTGATATGTTGCGTTGTTAGGATAAAGTCTGATTTTAAGATTAAGTTTTGCGTTTGTATAGTTCCAACCGCCTGTGAGGAGGTTAAGGTCGTACTGATAGAACTCCTTTGTCTGCTCGCCGTCAAGATAAAGTTCTACCTTTTTGATGTCAACATACTTTTTGAGGTTGTCTTGTGCTTCTTTAAGTTTTGCGCACTGTGCGTCAACTTCCTCTTGTGTGCTGTTTTTGTTTGCAAGCATTTCTTCCGCTTCCTGCTTTGCGGTAATAAACGGTTGCCATGTTTCGGGATAGAAGCTTTCTTCTCTAAGCGCAAGGCTGTCGATTTGATTCAAAAGAAGTGCAAGGTTGTCATAGTTTGTGGTAACAGTTACCTTACATTCTGCCTTGAATCCGCCGTCTGCGGTTGTTGCAACGATTCTTGCATTACCGCCGTAAAGGAATGATACCACGCCGTTTTCGTCAACGGTACAAACCTTTTCGTTTGTTGAGCTCCAAGTAACCGCTCCGACAGAAGCTTCCGACTTGCCGATAACGGATTTTGGATGAACAACAGCTTCAAGCTTTTGAGTTTCGCCGATTTTTGCCTCGGTGATTTCGTTAGGTTTTATTTCAACGTCTGTTGCTTTTTTCTTTGCAAAGGCAATGTGAACAACATCTATAACCTTGGTGCCGCTGTAGTCGGTTATCGAGCAAGTGATGTCCGCTGCGCAAGCTTCGTTTTTTGTCGGACGGCAAATACCGTTTTCGTCAACCGAAACAGAGCTGTTTGACGAACTCCACTTTACCTTTGAATACATAGCACCCTTTGGATTAATCTTGTAGTCAAAATCGTAGCTGTAATTCTTATAATTCTTTGCTGTGCCAACCTGAACGGTGACATAGTTGCTGTCAAGCGCAACACCGTGTGTGCCCGTGATTTGAACATCCGTGATGCTGACAAATCCGCCAATTTTGGTGAAAGCGGCAAGGAGATTTGCGGCTGTTGTGTCAACAACATTTTGTGACGCCATTTCTTCCTCATCAAGCACGATATATGCAAGGTTGAGCTTTCTGCAATAATCTTTGTAGTATTTTTTGTTGAAATTTGTTTTGTAAACAACTGTTCTTTCGCAAAGGTTAACAAGTTCTCTGAGCGTTTGTTTGTCAGGCCTTACGGTTACGGTCCTTTCGGCACGAAACGCACCGTCGGCAGATACGCAATAAAGTGTTGCCGTGCCGACATCGTGAGCCGTAAGTACAGCGTCCGAATTGTCGTTGCCCTTGTTTTCAACCGTGAAGATTTCTTCATCGGAGGAATACCAGTTTGCATCGTAGCAAGCATATCCGGAACTGTCCCAAGAACCGCTGAAGGTCATTGTGTGAGTTGCCTCACCTGTTTTGCCGTTAATGAGGTCGATAGTCTTCTCATTAATATCGTTGCCTGTTGCATAGTTTCTTGTGACACAAACGGTGATAACATTTGATTTTACCTGACCGTCCAACGACACAGCGTAAACATCATACTTTTGAGCATATTCGTTTGCCGCCTTGATTGTGATTTCGTTTGTGTGAGTGTCCTCAGAAATCTTTTGTTCGTAGTTGCCGTTGCTGACAACCCACTTGATGTCCTTGAAGGTTGCGTTTTCAGGATAAACATCGGCTGAAACTGCTGTGCCAATGCCGTTATAAGCTGTGCCCACGCCGATTTTTTCGGTGCAATAATAGTAATCTTTACCGTTGATATTTATGGTTTCGTTTCTGCCGAGCGAAGCACCCAAACCGAGCGGTTTTGTTACCTTGATGTCAATCTTTTCAACAGGAATACCCGTTTCAACCTCTTTAATCGCCGTGTACGAACTGATTTCGTAGAAGCTTCCGTCAGAAATGCGATAGCCTGTTTTTGCTTCAAGCGCAATCTTGCACTTACCGCCGTTGAGCGGAGTGAAATGTCCCTTGCTGTCAATCTTGCCGACATTGTTGGCATCTACAGCTTCGGCATCGCCCTCTGCCCAAATATATGTTGGATTGCCGTCCTCGTCCTCAGGACCGACCATACCCCACTTTATGTAGAGGTTGTCGCTCTCGGCAACACGCTTTGGATAAACCGTGTAGGTGAAATTCTCTGTTTCTTCAATGCCTACAAGCGATTTACCTTTGATGTCAACCTTTGAGAGGTACTTACCCGTTTTACCCGTAACGGTGATTTCCATACTGCGGTCAACATTGTTTGTTGTTGAAGTTGCGTGAATTTTTACCGTCTTTGATGAAAGTGAGCCGAGCGAACCGCCTGCATCAAGACCTGTTACAACACCTGTTTCTTTGTCTACGCAAGCAATGCTTGGGTCCTCCGATGTCCACACAATGTCGGAAACATCGCCGACAGTCGGAACAACATTTGTCGGGCTGAGCTGGATTTGCTGACCCTCTTTAACCGTCTTTAAGCCGTCAATTTCAAACTTTTCAATCGGCTTAGATTTTACGACAGTAAAGTCGATTGTGTCGTTATACACAAATTGCAAGCAAAGGTTTGCGATGAGTTTTACTGCCGTTGCAGTAAGCTGAACAGGGTCGGCTGTGTCACCCACGATGTCAGAAATTGCAAAGCAAGCGTCCAAAATTGCGGCAAGCACATTTCGGTTAATATCAAGACCGATGTACTTGATGATGATGTCGGCTGCCTTTTTAGAGTCGATTGTGCCGGTGTGCTGAAGTTTATAGAAATAGTTGATGAACTTGAGCAAACCCTGAATGACATCGTCCGAATCAGGAGACACCATAATCGTTGCCGTGCCGATGTTTTTAAATTTTACAAGACCGCTGTCGTCAACCGTTGCAACAACCTTGCCCTGTGATGCTATTGATGAAGATTTTACGGAGTATACTGTGCCAAAGTTGAGTCTTTGAGGTGTTGTGATAGCATAAAGCTGAACCTGACCGCCCTTTGCAACTGTGTCCGGCACTTGAGATTTGTTGGTGATATGTGTGCCGTTCGGCAAAAATGCCGCATACCATTCTTCGTTCTTTTTGACAACAATTCTGATGACATCATCAGCCTGCTTTTCGCCGTACTTGTCATAAAGCACGCAGTGAACATTTGAGTTAACCTTGTCAAGATATGTACGAAGCGAATCGATAAGTTCGCCCTTGTAGGATTCAATCTGCTCTGCAATCCAAGAATTTGAGCCGAGTGCCTTTTCGAGAATTCCGACGATTTCGTCTGTATCCATCGAGTCAATATCGACATATTCGTTGAAAAATGCTTTTTCAAGAATAGCGGCGAGAGGCGCACCCAAAAGCGGAATGGTCTTTACCTCGTTGTCAATCCAAAGGTGGATAACCGCACCCTTTGAGGAGTCGAACGCCTTTACCTTACCCGTCTGGTCAACATCGGCAAGTGCCGGTGCTTCGGAATACCATTTGACATAGCCGTTGTCGGGAAACATCGAGTCAATCATTTTGTACTTGAATTGAAGCTCGTCACCCTCGGTCATATAAACAACATATTCCGTTTTGCCGTCCTCCTGATAACTCGGTACGATAGTATCCGTGTCGCTGAAGAAAATTTGAAGGTCGTATTTGCCCTCAACGCCGTCACCCGCAAATGCGCTCACCGCAGGCAATGTCGCTGTAACCGACATAACAACTGCAAGCATTATGCTGATGGCTTTTTTCAGAAAAGTCTTTTTCATAAGTTTTCCTCCATTAATTTTTTCTCCGTAAAACTCTTTTCTATTATATTTTATATAAAAAAGAACTTATGTATATTATAAACCTATTATATATTTTCGTCAACATTTACCATATTGACATAAATTACAAACTTTTTTTGTACAGTTTGTGCATTAACACGACACTGTCATTACTAATTGTATAAAAAAGCCTCCCCTTAAATGTAAGGGGAGGTGCCGAGTGCAACGAGGCGGAGGGGTTTTACTTACCGAAATTAACCCCTCAGTCGCACATAAAGTGCGACAGCTCCCCTTGCAACAAGGGGAGCCTAATCGGTAAATTTATGACTCAAAATACATATCCAAATTTTTGGAGGTTATGTCGCTGATCATACCGATGAGCGACTTTTCGCCGGAGTCGAGTTCAACAATTTTTCGCCTGTCGAGAACAATCAATTGCTTGCCGCTTTTTGTGCGGAGCGAGTAGGTTGCACGCAAAACTTTTTTATCGTTTTCCATATCGGATTCGATTGCGTGACGGGCAACTTCCACCTCACGGGGAACAATCAATTTTGTCAAATCTCCGCCAAAATCCTCAAAAAATTCGGCTCTGGAATAGCCAATGAGTTTTAGGAAATCGCTGCTTGCAACGGTGAGCAAAAACGGCTCGTCATACGAAGTTGAAAACATCGGACCGGGAACACTTTTGAGCACCTTGAGAAGCATCTCTTTCTGCGTTTCAGCCTCTTTTTCAGCGGCTTTCAGCGCAGTTATATCGGTGAGCACAGCGTGAAAAATCGGGCACTTATCCTTTTTGTCGTAGCGCTGAATATCCGAATTGAACTTGACCCACATATACTCATCCTTGTGAGTGATTATGCGAAGCTCCATATCAATCGGCTTCTTCGTTGCCATTGCTCCGCCGATTGCGGTGAGGGCACGACTCTTGTCATCGGGATGAACAAGGTCGCTGATTCGGTAACTGTCCCTCGACACGGTCTGCTTGGTTGTGCCGAAGAATTTGCAACACGCCTCGTTTGCATAAAGCACCTCAAAACGCATATCGGAATTGACCTTGAACAAGCAAACACCACCCGTTACAAAATCGATGAGATGGTTCATGGTTTTTGCCTTTTCACGAAGTTGCTTGCTCTTTTTTTCAGACTTGCCGACATCGGCAAAAGTGATTTGGCACAGTGAACTGTCCTCATTATTCTTGGCAGTAGCGTGAACAAAATTATACTTAGAGGAATTATCCTTGAGGTACAAGTCAAAATACACATAAGGTGAATCTTTCTTGCAAATCTTGGTCACCACATCTTCTCTGTCCTGAGGAACAAGAATGTCGAGGAGCGACAATTTGCCCTGCTTAATCTTGGAATAGTGAATGCCGACAAATTCGCAAAAATGACTGTCTGCATCAACGACCTCAAAGTCCTTCTTTTTATCAACAACGCAAGAGAGGAATTCAACCTCAAATGCGAGTTCATCAGTATTGTCTAACATTATAAATGGATACACTCCGTTGTTAATAGTCATAGTCCTTAAACTATATTTTGATTATAGCACACCTATGACAAAAAAGAAACAATGTTCACAATTTTTTAACTATAAGTTAGAAATAAATTATAAAATCGGCATAAAAAGGGACTAATTGTAAAAAAGGGGTGAAAAATCGTTGTAATCGACTATTAAATATGATAAAATATTATACACTAAATATTTATATAAATAGGAGCAAGTTTATGAGCAAGGTTTATCGAGTATTCGCAGAGAAGAAAAAAGGTAACGACATCGAGGCTGTTCATATGTTGAACGACCTAAAAAACAATGTTGGCATAACCGGACTTGAAGAAGTGCGCATCATCAACAGATATGACGCAGAGGGTTTGTCTGAGGAAAGCTTCAAAGCAGCCGTTAAGGGTGTTTTCAGCGAGGCTAACCTCGACGATGTTTATTATGAGGAAATCACATTTTCACCTGAATGGAGAGTGTTTGCAACCGAATTTCTCCCCGGTCAATACGACCAAAGAGCGGACAGTGCGGCACAATGTATTCAGCTTCTTACGGTAGGTGAGCGTCCGACCGTTACTTCGGCAAAGGTTATCGCAGTTAAGGGCGACATCACAGACGCCGAGTTCGACAAAATCAAGGCATATGTAATCAACCCTGTTGAATCAAGACTTGCATCTATGGACAAGCCTGAAACACTCGACATCAAGAGTGATGTTCCGGCTGATATCGTTCGCATCAACGGCTTCATCAATATGACCGATGAAGAAATTGCAAAATACCACGCATCAATGGGCTTTGCAATGAGCATTGCGGATTTGTGCTGGGTTCGTGACTACTTCAAGAATGATGAAAACCGTGACCCGTCACTCACAGAACTTAAAGTTATTGACACATACTGGTCTGACCATTGCCGTCACACCACATTTGCCACCCAGCTTGACGAAATCAAGATTGACGAGGGCAAATATTCAAAGGCTATCGAAGAAGCTCTTGAGCAATATTTTGAGCTCCGCAAGGAAGTTTACGGCGACAGAAAAGACAAGATTGTTTGCCTTATGGATATGGCTTGCCTCGGCACAAAGGTGCTCAAAAAGAGAGGCATTGTCACCAACCTTGACGAAAGCGAGGAAATCAACGCTTGCTCCATTAATGTTGATGTTGAAATTGACGGCAAGGTAGAGCCATGGCTCGTTCAGTTCAAAAACGAAACACACAACCACCCGACAGAAATTGAACCGTTCGGCGGTGCGGCAACCTGCCTCGGCGGTGCAATCCGTGACCCGCTTTCGGGCAGAGCATATGTTTATCAGGCAATGAGAGTTACCGGTGCGGGCGACCCGACAACACCGTTTGAAAAAACTCTTAACGCAAAGCTTCCACAGGCAAAAATCACCACAGGCGCCGCACAGGGTTATTCATCATACGGCAACCAAATCGGTCTTGCAACCGGTCAGGTAACAGAGCTTTATGACGAGGGCTATGTTGCAAAGCGTATGGAAATCGGCGCTGTTATCGGTGCATCACCAAAAGAAAATGTTATCCGTGAAGTTCCGCAAAACGAAGATGTAATCATTCTCCTCGGCGGTCGCACAGGTCGTGACGGCTGTGGCGGTGCAACAGGTTCATCAAAGGCACACGACAGCTCATCAATCGAAACCTGCGGTGCAGAGGTTCAAAAGGGTAACCCACCAACCGAAAGAAAAATTCAGCGTTTGTTCCGCAACAGCGAAGTTTCAAAGATGATTAAGCGTTGCAACGACTTTGGTGCAGGCGGTGTTTGCGTTGCTATCGGCGAACTTGCAGACGGCTTGCAGATTGACCTTGACGCTGTTCCGAAGAAATACGAGGGTCTTGACGGCACAGAACTTGCCATCTCCGAATCACAGGAGAGAATGGCAGTTGTTGTTGACAAGGCAGACGCAGAAAAATTCATCGCACTTTCTAACGAAGAAAACCTTGAAGCAACAATCGTTGCAAAAGTTACGGACAACAACAGACTTGAGATGACTTGGAGAGGCGACAAGATTGTTGACCTCAGCCGTGACTTCCTCAACACAAACGGTGTTGTTCAGCACGCAAATGCCGAAATCGCAAGCATCGACAATGTTTCATACCGTGACGAAGTTCCGTCGGAACTTCAAGATATGAGCAACGCAGAAGCGCTCAAAGCAAACCTTTCAAGACTTGAAGTTGCAAGCCAAAAGGGACTTGTTGAAAGATTTGACGCATCAATCGGCGCAAGCACAGTCCTTATGCCGTATGCAGGCAAATATCAGCTCACACCCGAAGAAGCAATGGTTGCAAAAATTCCGCTTCTTGAGGGCGAAACCGACACGGCAACAGTTATGTCTTACGGCTTTGTGCCAAAGATTTCTCGCTGGTCACCGTTCCATTCGGCAGCTTTCGCCGTTACGGAATCACTTGCAAAACTTGCGGCAGTAGGTTGCAATCCAAAAGACGCAAGACTTACATTCCAGGAATATTTTGAAAAACTCGGCAACGAGCCAAAGCGTTGGGGCAAGCCGACAGCGGCACTTTTGGGTGCACTTTCTGCTCAAATCGGCTACAACACTCCGTCAATCGGCGGTAAAGACTCAATGAGCGGTAGTTTCAACGACCTTGATGTTCCTCCGACCCTTGTTTCGTTTGCAGTCGGCATCAGCAAGGCAAGCGAAACCGCATCTGCACAGTTCAAGCAGAACGGCTCAACCGTTAAACTTGTTAAACTTCCTGTTGACGAAGCAACAGGACTTCCAAAATACAAAGAGGCTCTCGACCTTATGATTGCCGTTGCCGACGGCATCAAGAACGGCACTGTTCTTTCGGCAAGCGTAGTCAGAGAGGGTGGCTCGGCAAGTGCTGTTTGCAGAATGGCATTCGGCAACAAGACAGGCTTTACCTTTGCTCAAAACCTTGACAGCAAGGATTTGTTTGCACCGCTTCAGGGCAGTTTTGTTCTTGAACTTGCAGACGAAAACGCATTTGACGGCGTTGTTTTGGGCACTACAAACGACAACAGCGTATTCATCATTGACGGCACGGTTTACACCTGTGATGACCTCATTGAAGCGTGGGCAGGCAAACTTGAAAAGGTATTCCCAACCGATTCCGGCAAGCAGGCAAAGATGTACGAAGATGTGCCTCTTTACAAGGAGCGTTCAATCTTTGTTGCAAAGAACAAGATTGCAAAGCCGAGAGTGTTCATTCCTGCATTCCCCGGCACAAACTGTGAGGTTGACTCTGCCCGTGCATTCGAAAAAGCAGGCGCAGATGTTTCTGTTCTTGTTGTAAACAACCTTTCGTCATCTGCTATCAACGAAACAATCGACAAAATGGCTGAAGAAATCGAAAAGAGCCAAATCATTATGCTTCCGGGCGGTTTCTCCGGCGGTGACGAGCCAGAGGGTTCGGGCAAGTTCATTGCAACAACATTCCGCAATCCGAAAATCAGCGAGGCTGTTCAAAGACTTCTCAACTGTCGTGACGGCTTGATGCTCGGTATCTGCAACGGCTTCCAGGCACTCATCAAGCTCGGTCTTGTTCCTTACGGCGAAATCAAGACAATCAACGAGGACGACCCGACTCTTACATTCAACACAATCGGCAGACACATTTCTTCTATGGCGTACACAAGAGTTACAAGCGTTAAGTCACCTTGGCTCTCAAGTGTAAACGCAGGCGATATGTTTGCTGTGCCTATCAGCCACGGCGAGGGCAGATTTGTTGCAAACGAAGATGTAATGAAGAAGCTCATTGAAAACGGTCAGGTTGCAACCCAATATGTCAACCTTGACGGCGAAGTTGTTGCCGATATGCCGTTCAACCCTAACGGCTCTGTTTGCGCAGTTGAGGGTATCACATCACCTGACGGTCGTGTCCTCGGCAAGATGGGTCACTGTGAGCGTAAGGGCGACAATCTCTACAAGAATGTTCCGTTTGAAAAGGATATGCTTCTCTTTGAAAGCGGTGTAAAATACTTTAAGTAATCGGCAGGTACAATATGAGTGATTCAAAGCACAGACATCACCATCATCATTCCGAGGAGCACAGGCGTGAGGTTTCTAACCGCCTTGCCCGTGCCATCGGTCACTTGCAAAAAGTCAAACAAATGGTTGACGATGACGAGGATTGCAGCGATGTGTTGGTTCAACTTGCAGCGGTTAAATCTGCAATCAACAACACCGGCAAGGTGATACTGAAAGACCATATGGAACACTGCATTGTTCACGCTGTTGAGGACGGCGACACGGAGATGATTGCCGAGCTCAATGCTGCGATTGACAAATTTATGAAATAAAGGAGAAGCTATGCCTAATTTAGCACTCAGCCCAATGCTTATATTGGAAATTACAATCGCCTTTTCGTTTGTAATCACATCAATATTTATGTTCAAACCAAAGGGCAACGAAACCGTACACATAATATTTTTCTGGCTTGCAGTTGCACTCAATGTACTTGTGACATTCATCAGCGCCACTTCTTTGCCCGACAACTATATGCGTGAGGTCATCATTGCTTGGTGCGGACTGATTATTTCCGCTGTCGGCGTAGTCATCCGCATTGCCAAAGGCAAAACAAGCGCTGTTGCAAACATTCTTGTTATGCTCTCCACAGTTTATGGCGTGCTCGGATATTTTTTGTTAGCATAAATTGCAAAAATTAGGCTCCCCTTGATGCAAGGGGAGCCATTTAACTATACATTCTTTATTATATATTCTATATACCTATCTATAATGTCAATGTCGGTGAGGTCATAGACCATTCGTGCGCCGACGGTGTCCTCAAATTCATTGAACACCGCTTTGCCGTGATTGAACACAAAATCAATGCCGTAATAATGTGCGCCGAGAGGTGTCACAAAATCAATGATTTTCTGCACTAAAGCTCGCTCTTCGGTTGACAAATCATACAGTTCCGCCCTGCCGCCGAGGCAATAATTTGAGCGAAAATCGGTGTCCGACACACGCAAAATCGAGGTGACGATTTCTCCGCCGAGCACCCACACTCGCAAATCCCGACCGAGGTCGGAAGCAGGTTTTTGGCACACCTGATTTTCATCGTATTCCTCTGCACTGTGGCACATCACAACACCGTTTCCGCCGTTAGAATTCTTCGGTTTTTTCACAAAAGGAGGGGTTGAATACCTTATCGGCATAATCTCAATTCCACATTTTTGCACAAAATCATAGCTTGCCTGTTTGTCGTTTGCAAGACGGGTAAATTCCGCACCATTAAAGACCTTTGCCCCCATTTTGCTGTAATAATTTGCAACCGCAAAATCATTGCTTCGGTTGATGACAACATCCGCCCGCACCCTCTCTGTCGGGTCAACAAGATCTGCGCCAAGCTGTTCCTGAAATTTTTTTACCACAAAGGAATTGCGTTTCGCTTCTTCGGGTGTATAAACCAAAATCGTTTTCATATCTTCTTCATTCTCTCTGATATTTCATCAAAAATCAACGGCGCAACATCCACGCCCGTTGTGTTCATAATGTTGATAATGTGGGCGTTTGAGTTGACCTCGCACACCGCACCGTTTGGCAAAATATCAACTCCGCCAAAGGTCAATCCGAGTTCTCTGCACGCCGCAACCGCCGTGGCAATTTCGCTGTCGTTCGGGGTGTATTCCTCGGCAACACCGCCGTTTGTGATGTTTGAGCGAAAGTCGTTTTTGTTGCTTCGCTTCATACTCGCAACCACCCTGTCGCCCACAACTTCGAGCCTTGCATCCGAATTGTTGCACTCAACATATTCCTGCAAAAGAAACGGCTTGCCGTTGATGCAATTCATCACATCATCAACCGTTCGGCACAAATGCACCTGCTCGCCGAACGAACCGCAACGCTCCTTAAAAACAACGGGAAGTCCGAGTTTTTCCACCGCCATATTCACAAACTGTGAATAATCCACGGCAAAAAACGAAAGCGGTGCAACAATTGTTTTCGGCTGGCTGAATTTATTTTCAAGGGCAAGATATGTTTTCGCCTTGTCGTCGCAAAGCTCAATTGAGCGTGACGAATTAAAAACAGGAACACCCCTGTTTTCAAAAGCTTTTGCAAGAATTGTGTCCTTGTCCCAAAAAAGCACAAAATCGGGTTTTTCGTCCAAAAAAACCGCATTTTCGTTGGTCACAATCTCCAAATCTACACCTTTTAATTTAGCTGTTTTCAACAAATGCTCGTGCAGTTCGTTGTACTTTCCGCCGTGCAAATAGTGATTAACTACCAAAAAGCCGTGCATTGCCTCGCCCCTTTTCTACATATTGTTTTAAATATTGTATCATTCTCACTTGAAAACTTCAACAAAATATTGTACAATAATAGCCTATGGTAATTTTATTATAGAATAACTATCTAAAATTATAGGAGTGTAGTAATGACAGAGTATAAGTTGAAATACGGATGCAACCCAAACCAAAATCCGGCAAGAATTCATATGGACGGCAAGGAACTTCCGTTCACCGTTCTCAACGGTGCGGCAGGTTACATCAATTTGCTTGACGCCTTCAATTCGTGGCAACTTGTCAGAGAATTAAAAGAAGCAACAGGACTTCCGAGTGCCGCAAGCTTCAAGCATGTTTCTCCGGCAGGCGCAGCAGTTGCACAACCGCTTGACGAGGCAGACAGAAAAGTTTGTATGGTTCCCGACGGTCTTGAGCTTTCTCCGATTGCACAGGCTTATGTCAGAGCAAGAAGCACAGACAGACAATCATCATTCGGCGATTTTGTTGCTCTTTCCGACGAGTGTGACGAATCGGTTGCACAGTTCCTTATGAAAGAGGTGTCGGACGGTATCATTGCTCCGTCATACAGCGAAAAGGCACTTGAACTTCTCAAATCAAAGCGCAGAGGCAACTTCCTCATCATCCAAATGGACAGCGATTATGTTCCTGAGGAGATGGAAACAAAGCAGGTTTTCGGCATTAAGTTTGAGCAAAAGCGCAACAATGCAAAAATCACTATGAGCCTTTTTGACGATATGCCTACAAAGGTTAAGGAAATTCCCGAAATCGCAAAAATCGACTTGCTCATTTCTATGATTACACTCAAATATACTCAGTCAAATTCTGTTGTTTACGCACAGGGCGGTCAAACCCTCGGTGTCGGCGCAGGTCAGCAGAGCAGAATTCTCTGCACAAGAATGGCAGGCTCAAAGGCAGATATGCTTTGGCTCAGAAGAAACGAGAAAGTTCTCAATCTTCCGTTCATTGACGGCATCAGAAAGTGCGATGCAGACAACGCTATTGACCTCTACATCTCTGATGATTACGAGGAACTTCTCAAAGACGGCGTGTGGGAGAGATACTTCACAGTTAAGCCTGAACCGTTCACAGCAGAAGAAAAAGCCGCATGGCACAAAAAGATGGACAATGTTGCCCTCGGTTCGGATGCGTTCTTCCCGTTTGAGGACAATATCGAGCGTGCCGTTAAATCGGGCGTTAAGTACATTGCACAGCCGGGCGGTTCGGTCAGAGATGAGAATGTTATCGAATGTTGCGACAAATACGGTATCGCAATGGCAATGACAGGCATCCGCCTCTTCCACCACTAAAATATTTTGCGGGAGGATGATTTTCTCCCCTGCAAATTAAATCATATATGACGAACTTTGTTCGCCTGACAACAACAAAACCAATCGTAGGGGCGAACTGTGTTCGCCTAATATAAATTCTAAGGAGAATAAAAATGGTACGAGCAATAGTAGGCGCCAACTGGGGCGACGAAGGCAAGGGTAAAATCACAGATATGTTTGCTGAAAAGAGCGACATCGTTATTCGCTTTCAAGGCGGTGCAAACGCAGGTCACACCATCATCAATGAGCACGGCAGATTTGCACTTCACTTGATGCCGTCAGGTGTGTGCTATGACCACACAACCTGCATCATCGGCAACGGTGTTGCACTCGACATCAACAAGTTTATTTCTGAACTTGAGGATATCAAAAAGGCAGGACTTAATCCAAAACTTCTTGTAAGCAACAGAGCGCAAATCCTTATGCCATATCACATTTTACTTGACACATACGAAGAAGAAAGACTCGGCAAAAACGCATTTGGTTCAACAAAGAGCGGTATTGCACCTTTCTTCTCAGACAAATATTCAAAAATCGGTATTCAGGTTAACGAGCTTTTCGATGACGAAACTCTCAAAGCAAAGCTCAAGAACATCTGCACACTCAAGAACCTTACTCTTGAGCATGTTTACCACAAACCGCTTCTTGACGAGGACGAGCTTTTTGCTACCTGTGTTGAGTACAGAGAAAAGATTGCACCATATGTTTGCGACACTCACAAGTACATTGCACAGGCACTCAAAGACGGCAAAAACATCTTGCTTGAAGGTCAGCTCGGCACTCTCAAAGACCCTGACTTCGGCATTTATCCAATGGTTACTTCATCATCAACACTTGCAGGCTACGGCTGTGTAGGTGCAGGCATTCCTCCTCACGAGGTTAAGGACATTGTTGTTGTAACAAAGGCTTATTCTTCTGCTGTCGGCGCAGGCGAATTTGTTTCCGAAATCTTCGGTGACGAGGCTCAAGAGCTTCGTATCCACGGCGGTGACAAGGGCGAATTCGGCGCAACAACAGGCAGACCGAGAAGAGTTGGTTGGTTCGACTGCGTTGCTTCTCGCTACGGCATTGAATGTCAGGGCGCAACACAGGTTGTTATGACTGCTCTCGACTGCCTCTCATATCTTGAAGAAATCAAGGTTTGCGTCGGCTACGAAATTGACGGCAAAATCACAAAGGATTTCCCAACAACTCCTATCCTCAAAAAGGCAAAGCCTGTCCTCAAAACACTCAAGGGCTGGCACTGCGACATCAGAGGCATCAAGGACTTCAACAAACTTCCAAAGGAAGCACAGGACTATGTTCTCTTTATTGAAAACGAACTCGGCCATAAGATTAATATGGTTTCAAACGGCCCTGAAAGAGAAGCAATCATCTACAGAGACTAATAAACAAAAAATTTACCTCTCCAAACGGAGAGGTATTTTTTCTTTTAAATACATCTTATAATCAACCGAATTATGCCTCCTCTTTTAATAAAAGGGGAGGTGTCAACACGAAGTGTTGACGGTGGGGTTTTAAAAATGCTGTAAGTTTGATACTTACAGCATTTTTCATGCAATCTTGATTCCTTCTTTAATAACATTGTCATAAAACGGTGTGGATTTGTCTATCTCGCAAATTTCAAATGCGTCAACATCCTTGCCCGTAAGCTGTCGCAAATCCTCGGCAAAGGCGAAAATATTATATTTTTTAAATCCGTCACCACCAAAAACAACATCAACATCCGAATTTTCGGTTTCTTCGCCCCTTGCATATGAGCCGAAAAGGAGCGCATATTCCGCATTATATTTTACAAGCAGTTGTCTGATTTGATTTTCTATTTCTGTTTTTGTCATAAAATCGCTCCTTTCTTTTTCTAATATTATTATACACAAACACCAAAGCTAAATCAACACAATTTCTGTCGGCGGATATTTCCAATTTCTTGTTGAAAAGTGCAGAGGTAATATATATAATATAGGTATGAGAGAACAAAAGAAATTAAACACGATTAGAAAAATTGAATCAAAAAACAGCGAAGCATTCTTTCTTGTGATAAGAGGGCTTGAGGTTGGCTTGGTTGCCGGCTTGATTGCAGTACTGTACCGATATATGTTGTCCGTAGCGGAGGACGGACTCAACAAGGTTTTAACCTTTATTCACGGTAGCTGGTGGAAAATTGCAATTTGGTTTGGTATTTTATGGCTTATCGGCACTTTTGTGTCGTACATCATCAAATGGGAACCTGCTTCGGGCGGTTCGGGTATTCCGCAGGTTACAGGTGAAGTTAAAGGCAGAATGTCGCCGTCTTGGTGGAGGGTGCTCGTTGCAAAGCTCATCGGCGGTACGGCGTCGGTGTTTGCAGGTCTTTCACTCGGCAGAGAAGGTCCGAGCGTTCAGCTTGGCGGTATGGCGGCAAAGGGCGTTGCAAAAATCACAAAGGCAGACAAAACTACCGAACTTCGTATGATTTCCTGCGGTGCAGGTGCAGGTATGGCGGCTGCGTTCAACGCTCCGCTTACAGGAATTATGTTTGTGCTGGAGGAAATTCATCATTCTTTTGATAAAAACATTCTTTGTATGGGCATTGTTTCGACCGTTGTTGCGGACTTTGTGTCAAAGCTGTTTTTCGGTCAAAACACTATTTTCAACTACAACACCGTTACTTTTCCGCTGAAATATTATTGGATTCTTATTCTGCTCGGAATCATTCTTGGACTTTCGGGCGTCGGATATACAAAAATTATGCTCAAAATTCAGGACTGCTTCAAGGGACTGAAAAGTATTCCGAACAATGTAAAACTTCCGATTGTTTTCGTTTTCAGCGGAATTGTCGGTCTTATCTGCCCACAGGTGCTTTGCGGCGGACACTCAATGGTTGAGTTTTTGATGAACGAAAAGCCGGGGTTCGGTATGATGTTCACTCTGCTTGTTGCAAAATTCTTGTTTGGCGCAATTTGTTTTGCGTGCGGTGCGCCGGGCGGAACGCTTTATCCGCTTTGCATTTTGGGCACATATCTCGGTGCGTCATTCGGTATGATTGCACTCAACATT
>CABQCC010000015.1 GCA_902462495.1 uncultured Eubacterium sp.
GGCGGCTTGCAGACTCCCGTCTTTTGAATTTATAAAGTATTGCATTACAACTCCCTCCTTTTCATTCTTTAATATAAGTATAATTGTATTAGATTTTATTGTCAATTATTCTTTTAGGGCTTCCCTGATATTTCAAGTGTTTTTACTATAAGTGAGAGCATTACCGTTATCGACAGTCTGAATGTTTTTGTTTTGTGGAAATTTACTATGATACTGTGCCTAATTTTGTACATTATTATTGCAGAAATTTTGTTGAAAACGCCTATACTGTATGATAAAATAATTTTGATATATCTTGATATACGCAGGGGAAATCCTGCAAATTTACAAAAAGGGGCAATAACTATGCAAAAGCTTAAGGTGGGCATTATCGGTGCCGGAAGAATCGGACAGGTTCATGCAAAATCAATTACTTATCATATTCCGCAGGCGGAAATCGTTGCAATTTCGGACATTTATTTGGAAGGTGCAATGAAAGTTGCCGATGAATTGGGAATTCCAAACGCTTGTGCGGATTATCATGAAATCCTTAACAACCCTGAAATTGAGGCTGTTCTTATTTGCTCGTCAACCGACACTCACGCAGACATTGCGGTTGAGGCTGCCGAGGCAGGCAAGCACATTTTCTGCGAAAAGCCTGTTGATTTGACCGTAGCAAAAATAAAAAAAGTTATTTCTGCTGTTGAAAAAGCAGGTGTAAAACTTCAAATCGGCTTCAACAGAAGATATGACCATAACTTTGCCGAAATCAAACGCCTTGCAAATGAGGGCAAACTCGGCAATCTTCAAACAATAAAAATTACATCTCGTGACCCTGAACCTCCGGCAATTGAATATGTCAAGGTTTCGGGCGGTATCTTCCTTGATATGACAGTTCACGATTTTGATATGGCTCGCTTTATCGGCGGTGAGGTAGAAGAAGTTTATGCCAACGCTACCGTTATGGTTGACCCTGCAATCGGCGAGGCAGGTGATGTTGACACCGCACTTGTTGCGCTTAAGTTTAAGAGCGGTGCAATCGGTGTTATTGACAATTGCCGTAAGGCTTGCTATGGCTACGACCAAAGACTTGAAGTGTTCGGTTCGGGCGGTCAGGCTTCTGCATCAAACGACACTCCTACAAATGTTGCTTACATCAATGATGACGGCAATCGCACCGACAAACCTCTTTATTTCTTCCTTGAAAGATATATGCAGTCGTTTGCAGACGAAATGAAAGAGTTTATCAATGCCGTTCAAAATGATGTTCCGACAAAAACAACGGTAAATGACGGACTGGAGGCACTTCGCCTCGGCTTGGCTGCAAAGTTGTCGGTTGCAGAACATCGTCCTGTTAAACTTTCAGAAATTGAATGTTGATAACGGGGTGACGGTATGAAACGAGAAAGATTGACAATGGCACAGGCTCTTGTCAAGTTCCTTGATAACCAATACATAGAAGTGGACGGAGTTGAGTCAAAATTCGTAAGCGGAATTTTCGGCATTTTCGGTCATGGCTGTGTAGTCGGAGTCGGTCAGGCACTTGAACAGGGCGGCCATAACTTAAAATTTTATCAGGGCAAAAATGAGCAGAATATGGCTCTTGCCGCTGTTGCTTATGCAAAACAAATGGATAGAAAGGCGATTATTCCGTGCGTTTCGTCAATCGGTCCGGGTGCTACAAATATGGTAACAGCCTGCGGCTGTGCAACGGCAAACAGAATTCCGCTTCTTGTCCTGCCGGGTGACACATTCGCTTGTCGTCAGCCCGACCCTGTTTTGCAACAGGCAGAATTTTTTGACAATTACGGCAGAACGGTTACGGATGCGTTCAAGGGTGTTTGCCATTATTTTGACAGAATTATTCGCCCCGAACAGCTTATGACTGCCTGCTTAAATGCAATGAGAGTGCTCACCGACCCTGCCGACACGGGTGCGGTTTGCCTTGCAATGCCTCAAGATGTTGAGGGCGAGGCGTATGATTATCCGGAGCACTTCCTCCAAAAACGAGTTTGGCATATCGACAGACGACCTGTAAGTGCTTCACAGCTTGACCGTGCAACACAGATGATTAAATCCGCAAAAAAGCCGATTATCGTTTGTGGCGGTGGAGTGAGATATTCAGGTGCGGAAAAAGAGCTTCAGGCTCTTGCCGAAAAATGCAACATTCCTGTGTCCGAAACTCAAGCGGGCAAGGGACTTATTGCGTGGAATCATCCTCTCAATTTGGGCGGTATCGGTGTGACAGGCGGCAAGGCAGCTAATGTTATCGGCAGAGATGCGGACCTTGTTATCGGCGTCGGCACAAGATTTACAGATTTTACCACTTCGTCAAAATGGCTTTTCAACGAGGACAGAAAGGTGCTCGGCATAAATATTTGTCCGTTTGATGCGTACAAAATGGATGCAGAGGCTATTGTTGCCGATGCCAAGGAAACTTTGACGGCACTTATTGAGTCGCTTGACGGATATAAGACCGCATATACAACCGAAATTGCGGACGCCAAAAAAGAGTGGAACGCTATTGTTGACGAGTATTATTCAACCGAGCTTGAGGGCGGACTTAATCAAACTCTTGCTCTCGGTATCATCAATGAATTTATGAGCGAGGGCGACATTGCACTCGGTTCGGCAGGCTCACTTCCGGGCGATATGCAACGACTTTTCAGACCTAACGGCGTCAGAACTTACCATATGGAATACGGATATTCAAATATGGGATACGAGGTCAACGGCGCACTCGGTGCAAAACTTGCAAAGCCTGAAGCAGAGGTGTACACTTTCTGCGGTGACGGTTCGTTTCTTATGGGTCACAGCGAGTTGTACACAGCTATTCAAGAGGGTTTGAAGATTAATATTTGCCTTTTTGACAATTTGGGTTGGGGCTGTATCGAAAACTTGCAAAACAATCAGGGCACAGATACTTTCGGTACGGTGTTCCGTGCAAGAAATCCAAAAACAGGTATGCTTGACGGTGACGAAATCGCTGTTGATTTTGCAAAAATCGCAGAGGGATACGGCGCAAAGGCATATTCAATTCGCACATCGGCAGAGTTGAAATCGGCTCTTGAAGATGCCAAAGAGCAGGACAGACCTGTTTTGTTCGACATCAAGGTGCTTCCAAAAACTATGACACCGGGATTTGAATCGTGGTGGAGAGTCGGAGTTGCCGAGGTGTCAAAGAGCAAGAGAGTTGCCGAGGCTTATGACGATATGCAAAAACATATTGCACAAACTTTTGATTATTAATATTAAGGAGAACATAAGATGCTTAATCCTAACAAAGTAAAATTGGCAATTGCGCCGATTGGTTGGACGAATGATGATATGCCTGATTTGGGAGCGGAAAACACTTTTGAACAGTGCATTTCCGAAATGGCACTTGCAGGCTTCAAGGGCAGCGAAATCGGAAACAAATATCCGTCAGACCCCGATGTTTTGAAGCCTTATCTTGACATCAGAGGACTTCAAATTTGCAATGCGTGGTTCTCGTCATATCTCACTTCAAAGCCTTATGAGGAAACTATTGAGGCGTTCAAGGCTCATTGCGACAAACTCCATAAGCTCGGTGCAAAGGTTATCGGTGCGTCGGAGCAGGGCAATTCAATTCAGGGCGATTTGACAAAATCAATCCTTGACGAAAAGCCGTATTATACCGATGAAGAATGGGCAATTGTTGCCAAAGGCTTCAACGAAATGGGCGAATATGCAAGAAGCAAGGGTATGTATTTCACCGTGCATCATCATATGGGCACAGGCGTTCAGACAGTTGAGGAAATCGACAAGCTTATGGAACTTACCGACCCTGAACTTGTGTATCTTCTTTTTGACAGCGGTCACCTTACATTTGCAGGTATCGACCCTGTTCCTGTACTTAAAAAGTATGTGAACCGAATCAAGCATGTTCACCTCAAAGATGTTCGTCTTGATGTTTATAACAACGAAGTTGTGCCGAATCATATGTCGTTCCTTGATGCGGTCAGAGCAGGCGTGTTCACTGTTCCGGGTGACGGAGATGTGGACTTCAAGCCGATATTTGACATTTTAGAGGAAGCCGATTATGAGGGCTGGGTTGTTGTTGAAGCAGAGCAAGACCCGGCAAAGGCAAATCCGTTTGAATATGCCGTTAAGGCACGCAAGTATATTGCAGAAAACACAGGACTGTAAATTCTCCCCAAACAAATGAACAGGAGGGATAAGTATGGAGGATTACAATAATCAATATTATCAACCTAATCAAAATCCGAATACAAACCAACCGCCGTATCAACCGCAGTATCAACAACTGATTTATCATCAACCGTATGACCCCACAACAGAGGTTATGAGCATCGGTGCATACATTTTGATGTTTGTTCTTTCGGCAATTCCTGTTGTAAACATCATTTGTTGGATTGTTTGGCTTGTCAGTCCAAACACAAACAAAAACAAAAAGAACTTCATCTGGGCGCAAATCATTATGGTTGTTATTGCATATGCATTGGTGATTGTTTTAGCCACAACAACAAGTCTGGGTGCAAATTATCTCAGTGATTTGATGGCTGTATTATTATAAATGAATTGGAACGCTGTGAGCCTTTTGGTTTACAGCGTTTTTTTCTGCCGAAAATATTTGTAAAGAAAAAGTCTTGACAAACGTCACGCAATGTGGTATATTATTTGCACAACAAAGCAGAGCGTATGTTCTCCCCTTCAGCGTGAAGTAAAAAGGGCAATAATTTTTGAGATTATTGAGTACAGGCGTTTTGCGTTTGTGCTTATTTATTTTTTTAAAGAGGTGTTTTTTATCAGCAAGGATGCTCCACAGCTTAACGGCGAAATCAGAGATAAGGAATTAAGAGTAATTTCTGACACGGGCGAACAATTAGGCGTTATGAGTGCAAAAGAGGCTCAGGCTCTTGCAGATGCAAAGGGCGTTGACCTTGTAAAGATTGCTCCTATGGCTAAACCGCCGGTTGCAAAAATTATGGACTACTCAAAATATCGCTATGAGCAAACCAAGCGTGAAAAGGAAAATCGCAAAAAGCAAAAGACTGTTGAAACAAAGGAAATCAGACTTTCGCTTAATATTGACATCGGCGACTTTAACACAAAAGTCAACCAAGCACGCAAGTTCCTTGCAAAGGGCGATAAGCTCAAGGTGTCTATCCGCCTTCGTGGCAGAGAGATGGCTCATCCGGAGCTTGGCGAAACCAATATGCAAAGATTTGCCGACCAGCTTGCAGATGAAGCTAATATTGATAAAAAACCAAAGCTTGAGGGACGCCAAATTCTTATGTTTATGTCCCCAAAGACAAAGTAATTAATTTTAACGGAGGAAATAACAATGCCAAAAATTAAGACACACAGCGGTGCTAAGAAGCGTTTTAAGACAACTAAGAGCGGCAAGGTAAAGAGAGCTCACGCTTACACTTCACACATCCTTACTAAAAAGACAACAAAGCGCAAGAGAAATCTTCGCAAGACTGCAGTTGCAGATGTAACCAATCAGAAGCAGTGCAAGAGACTTGTTCCTTATAAATAAGAAGAACGATTAAGACTTACGGAGGTATTTAACAATGGCTAGAATTAAAGGCGCTATGGCGACTCGCAAAAGAAGAAAGAAAGTATTAAAGGCAGCTAAGGGCTACTATGGATCAAAGCACACTTTGTTCAAGACTGCTAAGCAGGCAGTAATGAAGAGTGGTCAGTATGCATATATCGGCAGAAAGCAGAAGAAGAGAGATTTCAGAAGAATTTGGATTACTCGTATTTCTGCTGCAGCAAAGATGAATGGTATGAACTATTCAACATTTATGAACGGTCTCAAGAAGGCAGGCATCGACCTCAACAGAAAGATGCTCTCAGAGATTGCAATCGCTGACCCTGCAGGCTTCGCAACACTTGTTGAAGCAGCAAAGGCAGCACTCTAATCCATAAAGATTAAACAAAAAAGCATCCGTAATCACGGATGCTTTTTTGAAAAATACGGTGATTGATTTTTAATGCTTATAGGAGAAAGTTATGAATATTATAACAATGCTTGCGAGCGGTGTTGGCAATAGGTTTGGCGGTGATGTGCCAAAGCAGTTCACTATGATTAAAGGCAAGATGCTTATTGAATATGTTATTGACGCTGTCGTTGAAAGCAAATCGGTTGACAAAATCATAATTGCAACAGATGTCGAAGCGAACGAATCAATTTTAGGTGATATTTGCAAGAAGCATAATATTGATTTGATTCAGGGAGGCGACACGAGGAATCGTTCACTTCAATGTGTTCTTGATTATATTAAAAAAACATATGATTGCCAAAAACTTATAGTTGTTGACGCAGTTCGACCGATGATTACAGGCGAACTTATGGATGAATATTTTGCACGACTTGACAATGCAGATACAGTAGTAACTGCACAAAAGGTGACAGATTCGCTCGGTTGTTATGATATGCACACATGTGACAGAGAAAGATATTATCTTATGTCGTCACCTGAAGGGTTTAGATTCGATTATTTATATAACCATTATGATTGTGAATCAAAGTTGGTTGAAGTTACTCAACAATTCCCTGAGGATTGTAAGGTTGATTTGTATTTTGGATTTAGAAATAATATGAAATTGACATATCCGGAGGATTTGGCGTTGCTTGAAGCATTAATTGAGCATAAAAACAGTCAAAATAAATAAAGACAAAGTTATAATTAAAGCCTGACATTGGTCAGGCTTTTTTGTATGATTATTAAATTTAGTTGTTGCTGACTCTGTTGAGAATGTCACGGAGGACTGCGTCTTTGTCAACGCTTTCGTCAACGGCAGGAGCAACAGGTGATTGTGCTTCGGCTTCCTGAACAACTGCTTGTACAGGTTCTGCATTTACCTCTGCTTTTGGAGCAACAGGAACTTCAATAACTTCTGTTCTGATTGTCTTGCCCTTTGTTTCTGTTTGGAACGAATCGAAAAATTCTTTGTATTCTTCTGCGACTGCCTGTGCTTTGTCGGCATTGGCGGTCTTGATTTGCTGAATTGAGTCCATTGCCGTGGCAATTTCTGTTGCCTTTTTAATCATTGCGTCTGTGTTTGCGGAAACTGCATTGATTTCCTTTGTAAGATTTGTGAGCAATGCCTTGATGTCGGTATTGATGAGGTTGTATGCGTTGATTGCCTTTTGAGCCTCTGCTTTTGCTTCAGCCGACACATCCTCGATTTTCTGCAAAAATTCCTGTGAGCCTGCGGTTGCGTCATCAGTGATTTTTGCTCCGCTTTCGTATGCGGAATAGAAAATTTGACCGATGCTTGCGATGTAATCATTGTTTGATTTTTCGGTTTCTGCTAGCTTTTCGTCACTTTCTGCAAGCTTTTTGTTGAGCTCTTCAACAACTTCGTTGAGCTGTGCAACTTCTTTGTTGAGTTTTGTGTTTTCGTTATAATATTTGTCAGCTTTGAGTGCGTTGTGCTCTGCAAGGTCAAGTGCTTTTTTAAGGATTTCGTTTTCGCTTTCAAGCTTTGAAACATATTCGTTTACGGATTTTTTGCTGTATCCGCCGATAAATGAGGACTTGAATTCTGCCATTTTTATCTCTCCTTTTGTTTTCGGTTATAATATTATATCACAAAATTGCATCTATTACAATGTAGCAGATAAGGTACAAGCACCGTGCGAAACATCTATATGTAGTTAATTTTTAGGAAGTCTGCAATGCTCCCAAACTTCTTCGGTAATTTCTTTAACCAATATGAGTTTTGTCCACTGTTCTTCTTCGGTGATTTTGTGGTGATTAAACCCAAAACAACAATTTTGTCATTGTATTCAAGGAAAAGTGCGTCTACATTTTCCTGTGCAAACACCCAGTTTGCAATAGTTGTATTCTATGGATAAATGCCTTTGCATAGCGTGAAAGCATAATGTTTTTATTATATATTGATTTTTTGCTATTTCAACTCTAAAAATATTTGACAAAACTATAGACAAAACTATATATGTGTGCTAATATAAATGTGAGTTAGCAGGTGCTAACTAAAAGTACAAGCAAATAGTTAGCATAGACTAACTGCATAGGAGAACAATATGGCTTTTGTTGAAATTAACGGAATAAAAAAACATTTTGGTGCAGGCAATAACAAGATTGAAGTGCTCAAAGGCATAGATCTTGAAATCGAAAAGGGCGAGATGTGCGTGCTTCTTGGACCATCTGGCTCTGGCAAATCAACACTTCTCAACATCATCGGTGCGATTGAGTCGGCAGACGAGGGCACAATCACCGTAAATGGCGAAAAAACACGCCTTATGACCGAAAAACAGCTTACCCGGTACCGCAGAAAACATCTTGGTTATGTTTTTCAAATGTACAATTTGATACCTAATTTAACCGTTAGAGAAAATATTGAGGTCGGTGCATATTTGAGCGACAATCCGCTTGACATTGACGAACTTATGGCAATTCTCGGCATAAGCGACCAGGCGGACAAACTTCCGTCACAGCTTTCGGGCGGTCAACAGCAAAGGACCTCAATAGGCAGGGCGATTGTTAAAAATCCGGACATTTTGCTTTGCGATGAACCAACGGGTGCACTTGATTACAAAACCTCAAAGGAAATTCTAAAGCTCCTTGAAGATGTCAACCAAAAGTACGGCAACACGGTTATTATGGTTACGCACAATGACGCAATAAAAAATATGGCAAACCGAGTTTTCACGCTTCGCGACGGAGAAATTCGCAAGAATTATATAAACGAAAACAAGGTGTCTGCCAAGGATTTGGAATGGTAAGGAGCGTGAACAAAAATGCACAATCCACTAAATAAACGATTTAGGCGTGATCTGCGTTCCGACGCCGGCAAATATGTTGCAATATTTTTGTTTATAATGTTCTTTATCGGTGCGGCATCGGGCTTTATGGTTGCCGACAATTCGGTTATGGCACAATTTAACACAACGGCTAAGGAGTGCAACATTGAGGACGGTCATCTTGCATTTAATGTCAAACCGTCAAAAGAAGTGCTAAGTAAAATAGAAAGCCAAAACGACCTCAAGCTTTATGATTTAAGCTATAAAGAAGAAACTGTTAAAAAAGACAAAACCCTGCGTATTTACAGAGTGAGAAACGAGGTCAACAAAGAGTGCCTTATGAGCGGTGAAATGCCGACAAAGGACAGTGAAATTGCCGTTGACCGTATGTTTGCCGACAATAATAAAATCACCGTTGGCAACAGCATTAAAATAAAAGGAAAAAAGTATGTTGTATCGGGTTTGATTGCGTTGTCCGATTACACTGCCTTGTTCAAAAGCAATGCTGATATGATGTTTGACGCCGTTGGTTTTGGAGTTGCCGTTATGACCGACAACGGATACAACACAATCGGAAATGCTCACGAAACAATTAATTATGCGTGGAAGTACAACACCCCCGTTGAAGATGAAGAAACCGAAAATGCAAAAAGTGAACTTTTGATGAAGTCGCTTGAAAATATACTCAAAGAATATGACGAGCCGCTTATTCAGGCACAGGTGGATTCTCTTTACAAAAAAGCAAAACCATATATAAACAGCCTTCGTGATGAATTTGATGTTGCCGAAAAACAGCTTGAAGCAAAGTATTTTGCCGCTATAAGAAATGCAAGTATAAACGATACAGTAAAGATGGCAAAGGAACTCGGCATCACCGAAAAGCAGTACAAAAATCTAAAGCATGTTCTCGAAGATGCGGACAAAAACAGCGATGATTGGGATTTGGACTCACTCGATTCCGCACCTAAAATCAATCTTGACAATTACAAAACAAGCGACGATATGGATTTTGACGATATGTACAATCAAATCTATAAAATTGTTGACGCAGTAAGCGACGCCAAGCTTTATGATTGCAGTCAAATTTACCGTGACCTTGCTTCGCTTAAAAAAATTACGGATAAATTCAGCATAGACGACAGCGGAATACTCAACATAAAGGATTACAGTGCAAAGTATACCAACAAATCCATTATGTATGCTAGGGAGGACAGCGGCTCGGACAAAGCGACTATGATGCTGATGACATATATCATTATGGTTGTCATTGCGTTTCTGTTTGCGGTTACAACCTCAAACACCATCACAAAAGAGGCAAATGTTATCGGCACGCTCCGTGCAATGGGTTATTCAAAGGGCGAACTGATTCGCCACTATATGTTTTTGCCGATTGCGGTAACGCTTGTGGGCAGTATTGTCGGCAATGTTTTGGGGTATACGGTGTTTCAAAAGGTTTTTGTGGGAGTTTACTATTCAAATTATTCGCTCCCTACATTCAAAATGCTGTGGAATATGAATGCGTTTTGGGAAACAACGGTGGTGCCGTTTATTCTGATGATACTTGTAAACTTTGTTATGCTTACAAAGAAGCTTAAAATCAGTCCGCTGAATTTCATCAGGGGCGAGCTTAAGGAAAGCGGACAAAAGCGACTCGTAAAGCTTCCAAAGAAAATGCCGTTTTTCTCAAAGTTCAGGCTTCGCATTTTCTTCCAAAATATTCCGTCGTATCTTACTCTTGCCTTGGGCATATTCCTTGCCGGAGTTCTCGTTGTGTTCGGCTCAATGTATGGTCCGTTGCTCGATGATTATGCAAATATTGTTAAGGAAAATCAGCTTTCAAAATACCAGTATGTTATGATTAACGAGGCAGAAAGCGAAAATGCCGATGCCGAAAAATTCTGTATGACTTCGCTTCAAACAACCAACAAAAAGTTTATGACCGATGATGTAACGATTTACGGAGTCGAAAATCAAAGCAAATACATCACGGAGAATATTCCGACCGGCGAGGTGCTTGTTTCAAGTGCAATGGCAGACAAATACGGTCTCTCCTCCGGCGATGAATTCACGCTGAAAGAACAGTATAAAGACAAAACCTATTTGTTCAAAGTCGGTGGAGTGTATAACTATGATGCAGCAATCACCGTGTTTATGAACCGAGGCGACTATCTCACTCGATTTAATGAAAAGTCGGATTATTTCAACGGATACTTCAGTAATTCAAAACTTGATGATTTAAACGACGATGATATTGCCACCGTTATTACCGAAAAGGACTTGACCAAAGTTGTCACCCAAATGCAGGTATCAATGACGGAGTTTGTAAAGGTGTTTAAGGCACTGGGCATTGTCATTTTCTTGCTTGTAATGTTTATATTGACAAAGCAGATTATTGAAAAAAACAGTAAATCGATTTCTATGACAAAAATCCTCGGATTTTCGGATGTTGAAATAGGCAAACTTTATATAATTATCACTTCGCTTGTTGTACTTGCGTCACTTTTAATATCCGTTCCACTCATATCGCTTGCGTTGCGTTGGGCGTTCAAATCGTATATTTATACGCAAATGACGGGATATATTCCATACATAGTTTCAAATAGCTGTTATGTAACAATGGTGGCTTTGGGCATTGTCAGCTATGCCGTTGTTGCTTGCTTTATGCTTCTTAAAATCAAAAAAACGCCTCTTGGCGAAGCACTTAAAAATCAGTCGTTTTAGTTTGATGAAAATTTTACTTGCAAAAAACGTTAAATCAAAACCGCACCTGTCAAATTTGACAGGTGCGGTTGTTTCGCTTAATTAAGTTCTATTTATCATAGTTTTCAAGGAAGTTGTGCTTAACGCCGTCCTTTTTGTAAGCAATTACGGTGTCGACATTTACATTTTCAACGCTTCTGAAAATGTTGCTTTCAACCTGCGGATTGACCTTTGCCATTTCTCTAATCATATTTTTGATTTCCTGGCGCTTTGATGAGGTCTCAAAGTCATCAGACGCACATTCTTCGGTGAATTTGCACGCACATTGGATGAAATGCAAATTGTTGTAGTCACGCCAACGCTTGATGTCGTCCTCACGGATGAGATACATCGGGCGAATAAGCTCCATTCCCTCAAAGTTTGTTGAGTGAAGCTTTGGCATCATTGTTTGCACCTGACCGCCGTAGAGCATACCCATAAGCACGGTTTCGATGACATCATCATAGTGATGACCGAGTGCGATTTTGTTGCAACCGAGTTCCTTTGCTTTGTTGTAGAGGTAGCCTCTCCTCATTCTCGCACAGAGGTAGCATGGCGATTTTTCGATGTGCAAAACCGATTCAAAAATATTCGATTCAAAAACCGTGATAGGTACATTCAACAGCTTTGCATTTCTTTCAATAATCTCTCTGTTTTCGGGGCTGTATCCCGGGTCCATAACAAGAAAAACAACTTCAAACGGAAACTTGTTGTGCCTTTTGAGTTCCTGAAAAAGCTTTGCCATAAGCATTGAATCCTTACCGCCCGAAATGCAAACGGCGATTTTGTCGCCCTCCTCAATGAGTTTGTAGTCGTTGAGTGCAGCGGTAAATCTGCTCCAAATTTGCTTGTGGAACTTTTTGTTTATGCTTCGCTCAACATCTTTTGAACGGTCGGAGTCAACTTCTGATTCGTTGAGCATATAGCCGTAATATCCGTCCACGAGAAAGACCGCACAAAAACCGCTTCCTCTCAATTTTTCGGCAGTAGGCTTGCTGAAAGTTCCGTTTTTGCAACAGATAATCAACAGTTTGTCCTTTGGCAAGGTGTCGAGTTGTTCGTCTATTTTATTTTGCGGAATGTTGACAGCACCGTTTATTGAGCCGTAGGCAAACGCTCTTTCGTCACGAATGTCAACAACAATGTAATCGCTACAATTTAGCGACTTCATTTCATCAACAGAAATTTCTTTAATTTTGTTAAAATCGTTTTTTGTCATACCGCACCTGCCAAAAGTAATTATTTTCACCAATATTATAGCAGAAAAGAGCAGAATTGCAACAGAAAACTCGATTTGCAGTTGTTGTTATGTTTTGCTTTATGACAACAAAAGCACGGCTTTCTTTATCAGATTTTAATTATTCCTTAGTCAGTTCTTTGTTGACTCGGTTATTTTGGATTGATATAATGTAGATGGTGATGGATATGAAAAAAGGGATAAGAACAATCATAGGCTTATTTGCTTTCGTGATTGTTGTTTTTTATATAGGTCCGCTTGTTACAACCGGCGAAATAAACATCGGTGTTGTTGCAGGACTTGGTGTTGCATGCGTTTTGCTTTTGTATGCATTGCTTTTTGATAAAATTAATTTTGCTGTGAAAAAACTTAATTCAAAAGTTATAGGAAAGATTATCACTTCGGTTGTGTGTATTGTGCTTGCTCTTGGAATCGGCGTCGGAGGATTTGCGTTGGGAAATGTTGTGACGCATAGTGACAAAAGCAATCACAAAACGGAATATGCTATTGTCCTTGGTTGTGTTGTAAGAGGCGACCAACCCGGTATATTTTTGAAAAAGAGAATCAACTCGGCATATGAGTATTTAAAAGATAATCCGGACTCAAAAGCTGTTTTGAGTGGCGGACAGGGCAATGGCGAAAATATTTCCGAAGCACAGTGTATGTATAATGAGCTTACTCAAATGGGGATTGAATCAAGCAGACTTATTCTTGAGGACAAGTCAACTTCTACAAAAGAAAATTTTGAGAATTCAGTAAATCTTTTAAAAAATAATGGTGTGGAAATTGATGAAATAACTGTTGTTACAAATGATTTTCACGAATACAGAGCGAGTAAGTTTGCCGAAAGAAGCGGACTGAAAGCATATCAGTATCCGTGCAAAACCCCGTGGAATGGATATATGCCATTTGCTACTCGTGAAGCATTTGCAGTTGTTTATCAAATATATATGAATTAAAAATCGGCTTTCCAAAAGAGGAGAGCCATTTTTTTGTTTCGTTGTTGAAAAAGATAACCCTCTTGTAATGATGCAGGAAATATATTATAATAATTCTTATGGAATATAATTATGAAAGACTGTCGGACAATATAAAAATCGCTGTCAGCCCCGACCACACTTTTGGCACGGATGCGGTGCTTTTGTCGCATTTTGCAAAGCCGAAATACAAGGACAAGGCGCTTGATATGGGCACAGGTTGCGGTATTATTCCGCTGTTGTGGCTTCGTGATGAGAGGCAGACGGATGTGCATTGTCTGGATATTCAACAAAATGCCTTTGAGCAGGTTAATGCTTCGATAAAATATAATAATTTGGACAGCAGGCTCACACCGCACCTTTGCGATTTGAGGAAAATCAACGAGGAATTTTCGGCGGAATGTTTCACCCTTGTCACGATGAATCCGCCGTACAAGCCGATTAATACAGGGTTTGAGTCACTCAGCGAAAGTGCAAGGATTGCTCGCCACGAGGTGTGTTGCAACATTGAGGATGCGGTCAAGGCGGCTTCGTATCTGCTCACTTATGCAGGCAGATTTTGTATGTGTCACCGCCCGGAAAGGTTGGTTGATGCACTTGCGATTATGAGGCAGTACAAGATTGAACCGAAACGACTTCGATTTGTGATTGACAAGCAGGGCGAAGAACCTTTTTTGTTTTTGGTAGAGGGAAAAAAGGGGGCAAAACCGTTTTTGCGTGTTGAACCTACTTTGGTTATCAAAAACGAGGAGAGCAAGTTCACTCCCGAGATGATAGAAATTTACGGCTCTTATGCCGACGGATACGAGGATAAAATCAGATAATGAGCGGAAAAATATATGTTGTGGGCACTCCGATCGGCAACCTTGGCGATTTTTCACCGAGAGCGATAGAAACGCTTGAAAATGTGGATTTCATTGCTGCCGAGGACACGAGAGTTACTCTAAAACTGCTTAATCATTTTGGCATAAAAAAAGAAATGGTTAGCTATTTTGAACATAACAAAAATGAACGAGGCGAGGCGATTATTTCTCGACTTGCAAACGGCGAAAGCTGTGCTATATGCACCGATGCGGGTATGCCGGCAATTTCTGATCCGGGTGAGGATTTGGTCAGACTTTGCCACGAAAATGGCATTGAGGTGGAGAGTGTTCCCGGACCGACCGCCTTTGCCACGGCACTTGCAATTTCGGGAATGAACACAAGAAAGTTCACTTTTGAGGGCTTCCTCTCTGCGAACAAAAAGGAACGCAGGGCAGAACTCGAAGAGGTAGCAAACGAAAAACGCACACTTGTTTTTTATGAAGCACCGCACAAGTTGACCCAAACGCTCAAGGATATGTATGAGATTTTGGGCGACCGTGAAATTGCCCTTGTAAAAGAAATCACAAAAATGCACGAAAGCGTTGTTCGTACAGATTTGGCAACGGCTTCGGCTATGTTTGATGAGGAAAAGCCAAAGGGCGAATTTGTTGTTATTGTTGACGGAAAAAAGGCGGAGGAAAAGGAAATATCGTTTGAAAGTGCGGTCGAAGAAGCAAAGCGTCTTATGGCAGAAGGAATGAGCACAAACTCTTCCGCAAAAGAGGTTGCAAAGGTGACTTCATTTAAGAAAAACGATATTTACAAGGCTTTGCTATGATTTGTAATGCGTGCCCAAGAGGGTGCAATATTGACCGAGAAATGTCGCTCGGATATTGCAAAAGCCCTGAGAAATTTAAGCTTGCCCGTGCTTCGCTCCACTATTGGGAAGAGCCGTGCATAAGCGGAAAAAACGGTTCGGGCGCAATCTTTTTCAGCGGTTGCAATCTCGGTTGCGTGTTCTGCCAGAATTATGAAATCAGCCACGGATGCAAAGGCGTTAAGGTCAGCGATGACGACCTTGTTCGCATTATGAAACGGCTTGTTGACGAGGGTGCAAACAATATCAATTTTGTCAACCCGACTCATTATTCGCTTCGGCTTTTGCGTGTGCTGGAAAAATACAAACCGCCTGTTCCGATTGTGTACAACACTTCGGGATATGACAGCGTTGAAACCTTGAAAATGCTTGACGGGGCGGTGGATATTTATCTGCCCGATTTTAAGTATATCAGACCCGATAAAGCCTTGAAATACAGCAAGGCGGAGAATTATCCGCAAGTTGCCGAGGAGGCACTTGCAGAAATGAAACGGCAGGTCGGCGATGATGTTTTTGACGAAAACGGCATAATGCAACGGGGTATGATTATCCGTCACCTCGTTTTGCCGTCAAACACAAATTCGTCAATTTCGGCGCTTGATTATTTGGCGGAGAACTTTGGAGATACATACATTTCGGTTATGGCGCAGTATGTGCCGTATGGGGATTTAGCCGAATATAAAGAAATCAACAGACGCCTTACACAAAGGGAATACGACAAGGTGGTAAATCATATTTTCGACCTCGGACTTCAAAAGATTTTTGTGCAAGAGCTTGAGTCTGCGGTGACAGACTACATTCCCGATTTTGATTTGACGGGTGTGGTTGATTTATAGTATTTTATCTGCTAAAATGGATTAAATGGAGTAAAAAATTTATTATATAAAAGGGGTTTTATTATGATAAAGAAAGAGTACACTTACAAAAGTGCTTCAGGCATTTGTGACATCAAGGCTTGGCAGTTCGCACCCGAGGGCGAAGTAAAGGCTGTTATTCAGATGCACCACGGTATGGCTGAACATACAAACAGGTATCGCAATTTCATTTCTGCGTTTACCGACAAGGGCTATGCAATTTTTATCAACGATATGCTCGGCCACGGTCAGTCGAATGATGACAAGGATTTGCTTGGCTATTTTGGCGACAAGGACGGCTACAAGAACATTCTTGCCGATGCAAAAACTCTTACAGATATTGCGAAGAAAGAGTATCCCGACAAGAAGTTCCTTATTGCAGGTCACTCAATGGGCTCACTTATTATGAGATGCTACATCAACGAGTACGGCAATGATTTTGACGGTGCTGTGTTCATTGGCACGGCAGGACCTACTCCGCTTGCAAAGATTGGTATTCCGATTATGAAATTGGTTGCAGGCATCAAGGGCAAAAAGCACCACAGCCAGTTCCTCAACAATCTTTCTCTCGGCGCTTACGACAAACCGTTTGAACACAGAACCCACTATGATTGGGGTATGAGAGATACAAAAGAGGTTGACGAATATGTTGCAGACCCGCTTTGCGGATTTCTCTTTACCGTTGCAGGCTTTATGGATTTGAGCCAGCTCACAATTCAGTGCAATGAGGACAGATGGTTCAACAATGTTGCACAGGATATGCCTGTAATTCTTATGTCGGGCGATATGGACCCTGTCGGAAATTACGGCAAGGGCGTAAAGGAAGTTTATCAAAAACTTCTTGACACAGGTCATAAGAATGTCACCCTCAAGCTTTATCCTGAGGCTCGCCACGAGATTCTCAACGAGATTAACAAGCAAGAGGTTTATGACGATTTAGACAAATGGATTGAGGAGAACGTTCTTTGATTTACAAAAACATTTTTGACACACATTCTCATTATGACGATGAGGCTTTTGACAGCGACCGTGACGAGCTGATTTTGTCGCTCAAAGACAGAGGCGTTGTCGGTGTTGTCAGCTGCGGATGTGATGTTCCGTCAACGGCAGCAAACCGTGATTTGGCACATGAATTTGATGATTTTTATTTTGCAGCAGGCTTTCATCCCGAAAATTTGGAGGAATACGTCATTGACGATTTGAGCCTCCTTGATGAATATTTAAGTGATGAAAAGTGCGTTGCAGTCGGCGAAATCGGACTTGATTATCATTGGATGGAATCGACCAAAGAAAAGCAAAAGGCTTTTTTTGAAGCACAGATTGAAATTGCCAAGAGCCACGATTTGCCTGTGATTGTGCACGACAGAGAGGCTCACGGCGACACTCTCGATATTCTCAAAGCAACCAAGCCGAATGGTGTTTTGCATTGCTTTTCGGGTTCAAAGGAGATGGCAAGGGAGATTATCAAGTTGGGTATGTACATCGGCTTGAACGGCGTGGCAACTTTCAAAAACGCTCGTAAGAGTTTGGAGGTTGTCAAAGAAATTCCGCTTGACCGCTTGGTGCTCGAAACGGATTGTCCGTATCTTGCGCCCGAACCTCACCGTGGCAAACGCAACGACTCGTCCTACATTCCGTTCATTGCCAAACGAATAGGCGAGGTGCTCGGAATGTCGGCACAGGAAATACTTGATGTAACGCATCAAAACGCATTGAATTTGTATAATATTAAATGATAAATTAAAAGGCGAACACAGTTCGCCCCTACGAAATTCGGTTTATTTTCAGATTCTCCGAATGATACAAAAACCGTAGAGGCGACCTGCGGTCGCCTTGTTTTTTTTTGCGCCGATTGTTTTTTACGCCGATTGGTCAGAATCGGATATTGAAAGGGTGTTCACTTCAAGTTCAAGGATTGTTTGCTGAAGCACGGTCGCAAGGGTGATGGGGTTGAACAGCGGAATACTGTCGTCAACCGTCACCGTGCCGTCCGTGATTTCGCAGTCTTGCGCAATGTTTTTTGTTGTGTAAATTATCGTGTCGGCACAGGAATATTTGATTGCGTCAATGTACGGCATAACAATCGGCATTGATGCGCTGTTGCTGACAATCGGCACAATCAATGTGTTTTTCAGTTCAAGACAGCTTTGCGAAATGTCGTATATCGGCAGGGCAAAAGCGGTTTTCCCGGCAATCAGCCTGAATTTTTCTGCAATCGCTTGTGCCAACGCTTCGTCTGTTGAATATCCGCAGAACACGATGTTGTCAAATTTGCCGATGAAATCTGCGACATTTTGCAATTCTTTTTCGCTGTTCGGTGTGAAGGACAGCTTGCCCGGGAGCATTTGTGCAAGACGGAGCGAAACGCTCATATTGATTTTTGACATACATCCGAGTGCTTCGCCGAGATACATCGAAAGCATTGCAACGGCAAGGTATTCGTTTTGGAATGTGCACAGACTTGTTTCGCAATCGGTGAGGTGCACCTTGCTTTTGCACATTTTTGCAAGGGTCGAATCCTTTGCCGTCACCGCCACAACTTTTGCGCCGTTGCCCAACGCTCGTTTTACCGCAGAGATTGTGTCGTCGCTTTCTCCGCTTTGCGATATTGCCACGACAAGTGCATCACGGTACAGCACGCCTCTTGTGCCTTTTAGCAATGCCGATGGTATTGCATAGGTCGGCAGGTCGGTGAGCATTTCGGTGTTGTGCGCCATTGCATGTGCGGTGCAAAACGATTGCCCAGAGCCTGTCAGGATTATTTCCGACAAGCCTTTTATTGCGTGCCTGCTCATTTTTAATGTCGGCAAAAAGAGTTTGTCTTTTTGTATCACTTCGTTCAAAAAATTTCGTATCGACTGTGCAACCTCGCTTATGTCGTTTTCGTACAAATTGCCGAGTCCCAAATTATCAGTCATTCAGTTTCGCTCCAATCTTGCAAAAATTATACTCATATCGTCTGCTTTTTTGTCTTTCATTTCCTCTTTCGCACAGTTCAAAATGTAGTCCGCACCCTCTTGCACGCCGTTCGGCATAGCAGATATTGTGTCTTTGAGCCATCTTTCGCCCAGGTCGGTTATGCCGTCGCTCATCAATATTATGCTGTCGCCGAGGCTCAAAACCGCCGTTCGCTTTGCAAATTCTATACCTCGCAAAATTCCTGCCGGCATAGAGGTCAACTCGCACTTCGTCAGCCTGCCGTCTTTGATGATGTAGCTTGCCGGTGCACCTGCCTTGAACAGTTCGCACTTTCCTGTGAAAAGGTCGATGTTTGCAATGTCAAGCGTTGCAAGGCTTTCGTCATTGGATTTGACAAGCAGGGCGGAGTTGACGATTTTCAGCGCCGAATCAAAGCCGAAACCCGAATTGATGAGTTTTGACAAAAGTCCTGCGCCCATTGCGCCGTCAAGTGCCGCCCGACTGCCTTTGCCCATTCCGTCACTTATAATAAGTATGGAATGACCTTTGCTGTCGTTGATTATTTTCACTGTGTCGCCACACAGTTCGCCCTCTGCGCTGAATTGCGCAAAGCCGACTTCAAGCGAATAATTCGGTTTTTCGGAAAAAGAAAGCATACTTTCATTTTTGAAGTTTGTGATTCTGCCCGTGTCAAAGTATCGGTTGCAGATTTTGCCTATTTCGTTTTTCAGTTCGATTCCCGTCAATTCCGCACTTGATGACGAAAGCAGAATTTCAACCCTCATTCTGCCGTATTTGTCAACTATTGCGGAAATGTTAGTCGGATAAATTTCGTATTCGCCGAGCAGTCGCCTGATTTTGTTGCTTGCGTTGCAGTCAAAGATTTCTGCTTCGTCAAATTCTTTTGCAAGGTCGTTCAGCATGCCCGATATTGAAATGAATTGGTCGGATGCAACCATTCGGATTTGGTTTGTTTTTTCAAGAATAATCTCCCTCGTGATGTATTCGGTGTCGCTCATTGTGTCACGCATTGCCTCGTTTTGCCTGCGGGTCACATCGTTTATTCGTTCTCGCACCTCGTCCACGCTGTCCGATATTGCCGACATTGCGTTGGACGCAAATCGCAGCTTCAGCACAAGATTTTGTCGCAGAGTGCCGTCAGGCGGCAGGTCTGTTCCGAGGTCAAAAAACTTCTCGATTTTGTCGGTTATCCCTGTCGGCATCAGCACGAAAATCAGCGAGCCGATTATTCCGTCAAGGAACAGCGACAGCCCTGCTTCTTCACCTGTGGCAATCGAAAAGAAAGTGATTGAAGCCAAAAACGCTCCTGCCGTTGAAAATATCGAAGCGCTCGAAAACAACCCTGCAACGAGCGTTGAAAATCCGAAAGCACCGCATAAAAACAATGCTTCTTTGCTGTGCACTCCGAGAACGAATCCGAGCGACAGCGACAAAATCATTCCGAGCCGTTCGCCTGCATAGTAGGTGGCGGTCAGCACCAAAACAACGGCGATTATTCTTATCGGATAGAGTCGCCAAATTGCCACATTGCCGAGGCTCAAAAACAAGGTCGACACGGATATAATTATGTATGCAAGTTCTGAAATCGGAAGTGCTTTAAATCTCATTTGGCGAAAATTTGCGTTTATTGCTTTGTAGTAGCAGTAGGTCACGCCTGCACTGAGCATTGTTTCCGCCAATAGCAAAAAGTAAGCTTCGCTCCCTGCCGAAAGCTTGATGTTTACAAATATTCCCGTTGAGAGAACGGACACGGTGCCGATGGCAATTGAAAACAGCGGATTGTGATATGCGTCGAGCAGTTCAATCAAAAACGCCCCGACTGCCGTCAAAATCACGGCGCACATAAGTGTGTATATGCCCGAACGGCCGAACGCACCGACTGTAAAGC
>CABQCC010000016.1 GCA_902462495.1 uncultured Eubacterium sp.
TGACCCTCACCCATTTGTTCCGATAAGGCAAGGAGCAGAGTTATTGAGAGCATTGTCAATTACAATTCCTTTGCACTTTTTGTTGTCAGATACGGCAGTGAAAATTTCTTTGGTGATGATGTCAATTTTATTTCTGAACTCAAATTGCTTGTGCACCCTCTTGGAGTTGCATTTTTGGACTATGTTGCGGTCGGTGCAGAGAAAAGTATTAGCATAGACGACACGGTTCATTACAAGCTGATTGAAAAATAATTATATCTGTTTGGGTTAAGTGTGCGACCATTTACGAATAACAGAAGAAGGAGGAAATTTATGAACGATTACATTGAAAAAGTAATTGCAACAGTAGAACGCAGGGACAATGCAAAACCTGAATACATCCAATGTGTTAAAGAAGTTTTCAGGTCGCTTGAGGCTGTTATTGAAGAACATCCCGAATATGTTGAGGATGATTTGCTTCAGCGTATGGCAGAGCCTGACCGACTTATCACATTCCGTGTGGCTTGGGTTGATGATGAGGGTAAAACCCAAATCAACAGAGGCTATCGTGTTCAGTTCAATTCGGCTATCGGCCCTTACAAGGGCGGACTTCGCTTTCATCCAAGCGTAAATTCATCAATTATGTATTTCCTCGGCTTTGAGCAAACTTTCAAGAACTCGCTCACAGGACTTCCTATGGGCGGTGCAAAGGGTGGCTCAGACTTTGACCCAAGAGGCAGAAGCAAGGGCGAAATTATGAGATTCTGCCAGGCATTTATGACAGAACTTTACAGACATATCGGACCGAATGTCGATGTTCCTGCGGGTGATATCGGCGTCGGCTCAAGAGAAATCGGCTTCTTGTTCGGTCAGTACAAGCGTATTGCAGATGCGTTTGAAAACGGCGTAATAACAGGCAAAGGCCTTTCTTACGGCGGTTCACTTATCAGACCCGAAGCAACAGGCTACGGCGCTGTTTATTACACACAAGAGGTGTTCAAGCACGAGGGCGATACTATCGAGGGCAAGACTTTTGCGGTTTCGGGCTTCGGCAATGTTGCTTGGGGCGCTTGCAAAAAAATCGCAGAGCTTGGCGCAAAGGCTGTTACGATTTCAGGTCCTGACGGATATATCTATGACGAGGACGGTATTGTTACGGAAGAAAAGCTGAACTACCTACTTGAAATGAGAGCATCAGGCAGAGACAGGGCACAGGATTATGCCGACAAGTTCGGTGTTCCGTTCTTCCCGGGCGAAAAACCTTGGGGTGTAAAGGTTGATGTTGTTATGCCTTGTGCAACTCAAAATGAGGTTGATTTGGAAGAAGCAAAGAAAATCATTGCAAACGGAACAAAGTATTACATTGAGGTTGCAAATATGCCGACAACAGAGGATGCGCTCAATCTTCTTATTGATACAGACGGCATAATCGTTGCACCGTCAAAGGCTGTTAACGCAGGCGGTGTTTGCGTATCGGGTCTTGAAATGAGCCAAAACTCACAGCGCCTTTCTTGGACAGCGGAAGAAGTTGATGAAAAGCTGCATAATGCTATGATTAACATTCACAAACATTCTGTTGAAGCTGCCGAGAAATACGGACTTGGCTATAATCTTGTTGCAGGTGCAAACATTGCAGGCTTTGAAAAGGTCGCAGAAGCTATGATGGAACAAGGTATCTATTAAAATAAAGCTGTGGAGATGTCGATTTCTCCACAGTTTTTTGTTTATAAATTGTTTTTACTTAATTCAGGTATCAAAATGAATTTATTGTAATTATCCATACTATATGATAAAATAAATATGTAAAGGAGTGATACAATGTACCCAATTGAAATAAAAAGAACGACTGTAATCAAAGTTGCAGATGCGTTGAATAGCATTGAAGGCGTGCCTGTATCAGCCTTTGCAAAGGATCTTTCTGCAAAATAGGCAAAAGGCGAAATTACAGGTGCAGATATGAAAGCTGCTCTTATAGCAAAACATAAGAAAATATCATAGGTGAGTTTATGAACGATTTGTACTTGATTCCTAACAGTACAGTCTTCAAAAACCTGCTTGGAATAACAAATGAAAAAGAGTTTGATTTGGCAGACGAGCCGTTTGGTGATGGGACATAAGCAAGTGTATTGTATTTTTAGAGTTGAATATTAGGAGAACACTAAAATGATGAAACACAAATTCAATAGTAAGCTTATACAAGATGAGCAGATTAAAAATCTATATGATATGGCAAAATCAGTAGCAATCCCAAAAGTTATAAATGAGCAAATGAGTTCAGGTGGTGTAGGTGCTGCTATTTTAACAAAACAAGGAAATATTTACACAGGTGTTTGTATAGATACGGATTGTTCGCTTGGTATGTGCGCCGAGCGAAATGCCTTGTCAACAATGATTACTAATGGCGAGTATGATGTTGAGATGATTATTGCGGTTACTAAAGTCGGCAAGGTAATTCCTCCTTGCGGTGCCTGTCGTGAATTTATGTGGCAACTGAACAATTCAAAGGACATTAAAGTTATTGTGGATAACAATGGGACGACAATTAAGCTCAAAGATTTAATGCCTTATCCGTATTAATTGTTAAATTCGTTATACGATGAACTGAATTTAGATTTATAATTAGGAGTGCTCTTAAGCATTAATCAGTACTGACTTCGACTAAACATGAGTATATGGAGTGATGATTATATGAATTTTAATGGTGATAAGACAACATTCATTATATAGATTGAATCAGAAGGGCAGGCGATAATATGATCAAGATTGATGCAGGTGATTTTTTCTTGGTTGAGCCTAGTGAAGTATACGCAGAACAAATTCGTGAATACCGACAGGATTTTTTGGATACTGACAGCTCAATGGATGGCTGCGGTCCTCTTCGCAGATACGAGGACCCTATTACATACATTTCAGAATGTAAAAAATATTTGAATCCCGAAACTCTTCCTGACGGAACAGTTATAGCAACGCAGTTTTTATATGTGCGCAAGGCTGATATGCGTTTAGTCGGAATGATACAGATAAGGCATTATTTTAATGACTATCTATCAAAATATGGCGGACATATTGGATATTCCGTAAAACCAAGCGAACGAAGAAAAGGATATGCTACATCAATGTTGAATGCGGTTTTGCCTTATTGCAAAGAAATCGGTCTTGAAAAAATACTCATATCCTGTATTGATGGTAATATAGGAAGTGAAAAAGCCATTTTGAATAATGGCGGCGTTTACGAATCTACCGTATATGAACCACGCAGAAAATTCAGAATGAAAAGACACAAACTAAAAAGATTTTGGATTTATTTGAGTGATTAAACTGAAAGAATACATTTGGAAAAAATATTGCTTGATGCAATTTGTATTGAGCCTGTTGAATATGCGAATGGCAATATAGAATCCAAAGATAAGACAGATAAGTACAAAAATACAGGTCAAAAAATTACACTCCGACTAAACATGAGTATATGGAGTGATGGTGAGAAAAATGATTATTGAAAATAATATACTAAAGCATTATTTGAAAAATGTATATTTCATTACAGGAACTGCTTATGCAGGCAAATCTACAATGGTGAAAATGCTTGCAGAAAAATATGATTTGATATTCTGCGGAGAAAACTATACTTGTGATATTACAGATAAAGTAGCAGATCCTGATATTCAACCGAATTTATGCTTTATGAATTTAATGAACAGTTGGGAGGATTTTGTAAAACGTTCCCCTGAAGAATATGAAAAATGGATGTATGGCACGTCTGATGAAGTAGCAGGATTTGAAATTGCAGAACTAATATCACTTTCCAAAGACAAAAAAGTAATTGTTGATACCAATATTCCGATTGATGTGCTGAAAGAAATATCAGATTATAATCATGTTGTAGTTATGTTGTCACCTCAAAGTATGAGTGTGGAGCGATTTTTTGACAGAAATGACGAAGAAAAGCAATTCATCCTCAGTGTAATCAAAAATTGCGATAATTCGGAAGAGGTAATGGCAAATTACAAGGCAGGGTTAGAGTTGATTAACAGTGAAAAGCATTATAACGAATATGCCCAAAGCGAATTCTTTATTTTGGTTCGTGATGATAGTGAACAGGATACACGAAAAGAAGTTTGTGAGAAACTTGCAAAGCATTTTGGCTTTGTGAAAGGTAAATAAATGATTAACATTTTACTTGAATGATATGAAATAAATTCCGATTATCTTTATGATGACTTGAAAAACTACCTGCTGATGCAACACCAATATTCCATTCAGACCAAGGATGGCAGTACCAACACGCCGAATACCAACGCTTATTAGCAGAACATAACATTACTCAAAGTATGTCCCGAAAGGGCAACTGTATGGATAACGGAACTATGGAGAATTTCTTTGGCAGACTCAAAATTGAAATGTTCTACGGCGAAAAATTTGAAAGCGTTAACGCTTTCATTGATGAACTAAAAAATATAGTCGTTACTACAACAATGAACGTATTTCCTTAAAACTAAAAGGAATGAGCCCGGTACAATACCGAACTCATTCACTTGCAATTTAATATTTAATTTTTTCTAAATTTTTTGGGATACCATTTCAGAGGGCCTGATTGAAATAGTAATGCGATGTCAAACCATCAGTGCCGACTTTCAGTCGGTAAGCCGGTAAGCGGCCCTTATAGGACCTGTGCAACCCACCGGTTCAACCGGTGGTTATGATTAAATAAACTTATTATATTTTTTATAAATCATCTGCATCTTGCACAGGTTCTTCCAAAACTCCGTCATAGTAGGTTTCTTTGGTTATGCCTGTATATGAGCCGTTGTCGTCAAGTTGAACAACCTCGGGATGGAAGAATTTACGCAAATCGATTATTTCTTTTGTGTTGCCCAAATCATCATTTTGATAGCTTGGCTTTTTGCCTTTTTTCATAAAAAATCACCTCTGCATTATTTTTTGCAGAGGTGTTCATTTTATGCTTTTTCAACATCAACTTGAGCGATTTTGTCAAGAAAATCTTTTGTTGTCACAACTTGTCCCATATCAAGAAAATCATCCATATTCATATTAAAATTGTTTACATAGACAGGTGCACCGGCGTATTCAACATCAATGTGCAGTCTTTTGGCATCTTCTTTGATTTGATTTGGGTCAAACGAATTTGTGTCGTATTGCTTTTCGGCAAGCACTTCGTTGTTGTTGAGATATTGCAAAATAATATTGCGGTTTGAGCGGGATATAGAAATATACTTTGTGTGAGCCTTTGACAGAGTTTGACCCATAGTTGTTTGGGCAACGGCTTTGCAGGTGTCGCTGTGCAAAAAGAACTCGTTTAAAAAGATATGCTCAAGTGCGGTTGTGTCATCAGGCACAATGATTGCAAAAACATATTTGCTCACTTTTTTGCCGTATAATTTGAGCATAAATTCTTTAAAATAGTATTGACATTCCGAAATTTTGCTTGCAAATTGATGATAAAACGGAATGTTTGGCACATTTTCTATTCCGGGCATATTGAAGGCTACAAACTTGTTTTCGTCTTTTTCTTTAACAAGTATGTTCCTGTTTGTAATTATAATAGGTATTGTTTTAGGCATAGCGTTGTCCTTTTTTGATTGATAAGTATATTATATATCATTTTGTGCATATTTTCAATAGTGCGAGTTGCGTGTCTGCTTTGTGGCGTGATTATATTATCAAAGTGTTACAATTTAGTAATTTTTGTGGATATTTGCTGTTTTTGTGGTATAATTAGTCTGTTATTCTATGAAAGGAACACTTTTTATGAACGATAACGAATTAGAAGAGATACTTAATGAGATAAAAAATAATAAAGCACCAAAAAAGGAATTGGACTCAGAGGAATTTGAGGATATACTCAGCAGTCTTAATTCTCAGCCTCTTGAGGAAAGAATCGAGAGCGAACAGCAGGCTTTGGCAGAGGAAAAAACCGACGAACCAAAAGAAGAACCCGTTGTTGAATCAATGCCGATTGACGAGCAGAAAGAGAAACTTCACGCCGAGCCTGAGCAGGACAAATTTCATCTTGTATCGGAAGCTTTGCAGGAACAAGACGATGAGGACGATTTCAAACCGGCAAATGAAATTGTTGATTTGATTGAGGAAGAACCCGAACATAACGAATATATTGAAATTACCGATGAACCTGTTGAGGAAGAACCGAGTGCGGAAGAAACCGAGAATGACGAAGAATACGAGGAAGAATATCCTGAAGAAAACGAAAATGCAGACGCACAGCCGTCACATCAGGACGATGACAATAATGTGTATTTTTCCGAAATGGCAGAGCAGGTTGACGACAAAAAAGCAAAGAAAAAAGGCAAGGTTGCTGTCATTGTGATTGTTGTTTTGGCACTTGTTGTCGCTATTGCAGTCGGTGTTTATTTTTACTTTTTCAACGGTGCAAAAAATGAAGAATCGACAACCGTAACAAAGGCACAGGCAACCGAAATTGTCACCGAAAAAGCACCGCTCGGACCTCAAAATCCGCTTACAGGCGAAACAGGCTATGACGAAAGTGCTCTCACACAGCGTCCTGTTGCCGTTGTTGTTGAAAACGAATATTCAACTTCATCCGTAAGACCGCAGTGGGGACTTGCGGATGCGGATATAGTCCTTGAGGGCGAAAGCGAATTCTCAACAAGAATGTTGCTTTTCTGGGCAGATTACAACAAAGTTCCGGAGCAAGTAGGTCCGGCACGCTCTGCACGACCACCGTTTATTCGCTTTTCACAGTTGTTCAACGCTGTGTTCATCCACGCAGGTCTTTCCCGTTCAAAGGACAATTATGTCGGCGCAGACGAAGTGTTTAAGAACGAAAATGTTGACCACATCAATCTTTTGAGTTTTTCGGAATCAAGTTCGTATTTCCACAGAGATAAGAGCAGAACAAGCACAATCGAGCACACAGGCTGTCTTATGGGTGCACATACTGCCGAGATGCTTCAAAAGTCAAATATTAATTTGAAATTGAACGAAAGCAAGTTCACAAAACTTCAATTTAATGACGAGGCTAAGGCATTGTCAACAAACACCGCTAATGAGGTTTCGTTCAGATGGTCAAAGGGTTATTGTCCAAAGGTCGGCAAGTATAGTTACGATGCAGAAAAGCATAAGTACACAACAACCGATTTTGATTCAAAGTACGGCACTTCGGGTGTTGAGTGGGAAAACTTGATTTTCTTGCTTGACGAAACAGAATATATCGTTAAGCATAATTACAAGCACGCAGGCAACAGCGAAACTTATTGTAACTATAAGTTGTCGGGCGGCAAGGGAATTGTTTGCTCCGAGGGCACTTGTGTTGAAATCACATGGGGCGTTAAGGACGGCAAACTTTGGATGAAGGACGCACAGGGTAATGAGGTAAAACTAAATCCGGGCAAGTCATACATCGGCTATGGTTCATCCAACCACGGCGGATATTATGAGGTTTCAGGCGCAACAACAAGCGATTCGACAACCGAGTAAAATCGAATATAGCACAACGCAAAACAAAAAGGTGATGAACCAAATCGGTTCACCGCCTTTTTTCTTCATCAACAATTATCTCATTGATTCTTCGTAAGCCTTGATCATTTTCTTACTATTACTACCTGCACGGCTCGTAAGGTTTTGAAGGGTTTTAGTGACTGTTGTTCCGGCTTTTAAGTGTATCTCAAAGCGTGTTATTTCCTCGTCGGGATATACCGTAATATCGCTTATATATCGGTCAACAAACGCTCTGTCGATTTCCTCACCGTCAATGTGCTTTTCCGCCGCTTTCAGTATGGCTTTAATTTCGGCAAGCTCTTTTTTCATCTCTCGTTCGGTTTTTGATGTTTTGTTCAGGGCGTTTATTTTTTTCTCAATGTCCTTGATTTCGTTATCACAGTCGGCAGTCATTCGTATGAATTCGCTGTCGTTCATTCTTCCGTCAGCGTTGTATTGCAATAATTTCGCTTTCATTTTTTGCCGTGTGATAAGTTCTTGGTTCAGCCTGTTAAGCTCGTCTTTGTTTTCGTTTGTGTCAAGGATTTCGGACACAAGTTTAAGCACACACGCCGAGAGTTCCTCAATATGCTGTTGCCCCGATTTGAAAATGTCTTCGATAATCGGCTTGATTTCGCTTTCGTAAATCGCTCTGCTCGGACAGCTTGATGCACCGTTTTTAATCTTGCCCGAGCATACCCACTTTGAGATTTTTTCTCCGCCCTTGCTTACTGCGTCCTTGCGATAGTAGGGCATACCGCAGTGCGCGCATATTAGTTTGCCTGTCAGCAGGTTTTGATGCACCGTCTTGTGCTGTGCCGTGATTACATCCTGGCTTCGCATATACAGCACTTCGTTTGCCTTGTTCCACAATTCCTCGCTGACGATTGCAGGTACTGTTTCGCCGCTTTCATCTTTATACATAACCCATTCTTCCTCCGGCAAAAACTTTTGCTTTTTGGTGAACAGGTCAGTAATTCGCACCTTGTTTCCGGCATAGTAACCCTTGTATTTCGGGTTGCGTATGATGTTGCTCATCGTAGAATGGGACAGCATTTTGCCCTTTGAATTTCGTATTCCTTTTTGGTAAAAATGCTTTTCCAGTTGCTTCATACTGAATTTTCCCGTGGCGTACATTTCAAACAGTTCTCGCACGAAGTCGGCTTGCGTCTCGTCAATCATCAGCTTGCCGTCTTTTTTGATGTAGCCGTACATATTGTTCGTGCCGAGTACAGTCCCTTTTTTGATAGCTTGCTGATGACCGAACCGCACACGATTAGAGATTTTTCTCGACTCGTCTTGCGCCATAGATGACATAATCGTCAGCCTTAATTCGCTGTCCTCGTCAAGCGTATTTATGTTGTCGTTTTGAAAATACACAGCCACACCGCTTGATAAAAGTTCACGGGTAAAGCGAATACTGTCCAGCGTGTTACGGGCAAATCTCGACACCTCTTTGGTTACAATCAGGTCAAACATTCCTGCCTTTGCGTCCTCAATCATTTCGTTGAATCGCTCACGCTTTGCAGTCGATACGCCCGATATGCCCTCGTCAACATAGCCGTCAACATATTCCCAATTCGGATTTTTCCTGATGAAATCGGTATAATATGTTATTTGGTTATCAAGTGAATTTAACTGCACATTAAAATCCGTGCTGACACGAGCGTAAAATGTCACTCGCAACGGCAGGTTCATAAAGTTGATATTTTCTTTTCTGATTCTCTCACGAGTTGAATATATATCCATATTTTTACTCCTTTCCAAGCAGACAATATCACAAATAATTTCTATTATCCAGCTTTATTTTACAGTATTTTACCCTTGCGTTCATTAGGGGATTGATACCTGTTTTGGTAATGTTTTACAGAGCTTTTCAGTTTGTTTTTCCGTATCTGCGATTGACTTCCACGATGATTTTTCCCATCAATTTGCGATAGGTTTTGTCGTCAATGGCATTTTGATTCAGCAAGGTATTTGCAAAATGCTGCATCCAAAGCTCCGTGCTGATTCTCTCATCGGCAATGTTTTGTGTATTGATTTTCAGCTCACTCCCGCTTGATTTTTCAATACTATTATTGCCTGATGCTTTAGAATTTATTTCCTTTGCTGCCATAAGGCAACACACTTATTATGATTTTATATCTGCCTCCTTTAATTTGATTTGCCTTTCGTTGTAAATTTGTAGTTCATATTAACCTCCAGTTTTGCTCACAGGCTTTCACAAATCGCCTGTAAGTCGTTTTTAGTTTTATTCCGACGAGTTACTCTATTTTAGAGCGAACTCGTCAATTTTTGCTCACAGCGTTGCCTGATTTTTCATAAATAGGTTTATCATACGGCAACACCCAAGTGAATACGCAAAAGCCTTGATTTTCTGCGAAAAACAGCCTTTACTGCATACGAATTTGGAATCATACGCAAAAGTATTACGAATCGAAAAGCCGACAGGCTTTGCCGGACGGCGTTTTCGGGCATTTCAATGCCCGAAAATCATACCCCTTTATCCTGCTTTAAAATCGACGGCTTGAAATTCGCTCCAAAACCCACTCAAAAGCCATCAATTTTCGTTTCAAAAATCATAAAATTTCAAAATCAAAGCCTTTCATATTCTTTGCCGATAAACCCTAAAGCACGGTGCATTAAATCTTGTTGACCGTGTATAGATTGCTCTTTTGCTCGCCGCCGATAAACCGCTTCGAGATCGTTATGTACCCGCCGCTTTCAAGCGAACGCAAAACTTTTCTGCAAGTGGATGCACACATCGAACAGCTTTTTGCAATCATAGGTACCGACCAAAAACTTTGCCCCGCCGAGTCCTTTGCCCGAACAAGAAAAGAATAAACGATGAACTCGTTGGGCGATAACCGTTCATCAAAAATCCTGTTCGGCAAAAGAAAAAATTGACCGCTGCAATTTTTACGCATACGAAACCCTCCTTCCAAATTATTCGAGAGAATATTTTTGTAAAGTGAAAACCAAAAAGAAAAGCACTTAGAAAAAACTCCCTCTACTATACGGAGAAAAATTCCCGTTTTGTTCGGGTGTTTTTCAAAATTTTTTACACCTTGTTTACATTTGATTTCACCATAACAAAAAATACCCCTCTATAATACGGAGAAAAATTCAAGTTTCGTTGATGTGTTTTTAGAAATAATATTTGAGTTAGTACTAAAATTTACTTGTTTGTCGTTTGCAACGTTGTTTGTAAAATAGAATTATGATATAATAATCACATTAAGAATGACTAAGGAATCGAGGAAAAAGTATGAATAAAAATCCACGATGCTTATACAATAATACTTTTGATGAATTTATAAATGAAGACGCAAACGCAATATTAGGTGAATTGTTTGACCGTTATCACGGTAACGCTTTGACCACAACGATTGAAGCATGGAAGAATGAAATTACAATTATGCAAGACGTAATTTCGCAATTAGAAAATTATGACGGCAAAATTATATTTGAATATGACATACCACGATTAGGCAAGAGGGTTGATGTCGTTCTTCTATTAAACGGAATCATTTTTTGTTTGGAATTTAAGAATGGCGAGAAAAATATTCTTGAAAATGATATTGACCAAGTGCTTGATTATGCTCTTGATTTGAAAAATTTTCATAAGCTGAGCGAAGATAAAATTATAGTTCCTATATTGATTGCAACAGAGTATAAAAATCATACAGATATAATTCAAACGTCTATCTATGATGATAAGGTTGTCAATCCGTTAGTTACAGGCAAAACTGGATTATTAGATGTGCTTTCTAAAATACTTTTCCGTTATCCAAACGAGTCAGAAGTTGATGATAATTGGATTATAAGTCCTTATGCACCAACACCGACAATCATTGAAGCAGCAAGATCTCTTTATGAAAATCATTCTGTCGAAAATATAACAAGGCATGAGGCGGACAAGGTTTCAACTGACAGAACAATATCATATATTCTCAAGGTAATAAACGATAGTAAAACAAACGGAGAAAAGAGTATTTGCTTTGTAACCGGTGTTCCGGGAGCAGGCAAAACACTTGTTGGACTTGATGTAGCAATTAAACAAACTTATCAAGGACAAGATGTTCCTGTTGAAGACGAAGGTGCAGTGTACCTTTCCGGTAATGGACCTTTGGTAGCAGTTTTAACTGAAGCTCTTGCACAGGATAATCGTAAAAAATGTATAGCGTCCGGTGAGAAAAAGAAGCTCACAGACTCCAGAAGAGAAGTTAGCAAGTCTATCCAAATGATTCACAGATACCGTGACAATATGCTTGCTAAAATAAAAAATCCTGTTGAGAACGGTATATTGGAAATTGATACTGAAAAAGCAATTAAGATGGAAAAATCCGGCTTTGGTGAAGTGGAGCATGTTGCAATATTTGACGAGGCACAACGCTCGTGGACACATAAAAGGTTAGCAGATTATCTCAAACGAGGCGGTACTTATGGCAACAAATTAAAAGTGCCCAATTTCCCAATGTCAGAAGCGGAATTTTTGATTTGGTCATTAGATCAAAGAGAGGATTGGGCAACTATTGTTTGCTTAGTTGGCGGTGGTCAAGAAATAAACACCGGCGAAGCAGGTATCTCAGAATGGATTAACGCCTTAAATCATACTTTCCCTGATTGGAAGGTGTATATTTCACCAAAATTGACCGAAGCTGAATATGCAGAAGGTAAAGTAAACGAACTTTTAGAGAAGAATAATAATGTTACATATTCAGATGATTTGCATCTTGGTGTATCTTTAAGATCTTTTAGAGCAGAAAAATTGTCCGCCTTTGTTCATTCCTTGTTGAGTTTTGAAGATAATGCGGCAGAATTGTATCAAGAAATCAAAGATAAATATCCGATTGTTTTAACACGAGATATTCAAAAAGCTAAAAGCTGGTTGCATCAAAAAGTAAGAGGTAGCGAGAGGACGGGCGTGTTAGTGACAAAAGAGTCTGCTCGTTTCAAACCGCTTGGAATTCATATATTGCCTTCCGGCGATGAAAATGCAGTTCATTGGTTTTTGGATGATAAGGTGGATACCAGATCGTCAAATTATCTTGAGGATGCCGCAACGGAAATTCAAGTTCAAGGATTGGAATTAGATTATACGTGTTTGCTTTGGGATGCCGATATGCGATATGAAAATGGAGAGTGGCATTTTTACAAATTCAACGGCCATTCAAAATGGAATGAGCAAATCGCAGCAGATAGTGAAAATAAAAAAGAATTGCAAAAATATATGCTCAATGCTTATCGTGTTTTACTAACTCGTGCAAGGTCGGGTATGGTGATTTGTGTGCCGTATGGTAATGGCAATAAAACATCTACCGGCTTTTGGGAGGACAGCACACGTCTACCGGAGTATTATAATGGAACTTATGAATATTTGAAAAGCTTGGGAATTGAAGAAATTTAACGGTTGCTCAAAATCCCGAATTTGCAGAGGTGGATTATGAAAATAACATACATTAACCACAGTGGATTTTTGGTTGAAACCGAGAACTGCTATTATGTTTTTGATTATTACAAAGGCGAGATGCCGAGGCTTGATAAAAGCAAGGAAGTTGTCGTCTTTTGCAGTCACTTTCACCAAGACCATTTCAACCCGAAAATCTTTGAAATTCTTGATGATATGGGTGTGAATTATCAGGCTGTTTTGGCGAAAGATATCAGCAAAAAGAAGTATCCTGCCGGTGTGAAAGTCACGACGGCTTACCACGATCAAACCTACATTCTTGACAACGGCACACAGGTTACTACGCTTCTTTCAACCGACAGCGGTGTTGCTTTTATCGTCAAGACAAGCGAGGGCTTGATTTACCACGCAGGTGATTTGAACGATTGGCATTGGGAAGGTGAGACGGAAGCCGATAACCGCCACATGTCCTCTATGTACCGTACCGAGATTGATAAAATCAAGGGCGCTCATTTTGATGCTGCATTCGTTCCCCTTGACCCACGGCAGGAGAAACATTATGCCGACGGTATGCTTTATTTTTTGAAACATGTCAATTGCAACGCCGTTTTTCCTATGCATTATTGGAACGAGCCGAGCGTGATTGATAGGCTTATCACCGAATATCCGCAGTATAAATCACGAATAAAAAACACAGAATCAGCAAAAGGAGAAGAAATATGAGCTTTAGAATGATTCACGAAAACTATAATGTTTCCGATTTGGATAGGTCGATTAAGTTTTATGACGATGCGCTTGATTTGCACGAGGTCAGACGAAAAACCACCGACGATTTTATTATCGTTTATTTGACCAATGATTCAAGCGATTTTGAGCTTGAGCTTACTTGGCTTAAAGAACATCCGCAGCCTTATGATTTGGGCGAATGTGAATTTCATTTGGCATTTAAGGCAGATGATTTTGATTTGGCACATAAAAAGCACGAAGAAATGGGCTGTATTTGCTTTGAAAATCCTGAAATGGGTATCTATTTTATCGAAGACCCGGACGGCTATTGGCTCGAAATTTTACCGTGATTAAGTTACACTATAATAAAAAGAGTTGAGAAACACAATTTCTCAACTCTTTTATGTTTATGCAAGCAGTTCATTTAATTTTGAAACTATTTTTTCTTTTTCGCCGCTTCCTGTTGTACTCAACCTCATTAGTGGTAAGTCATATTTGGCGAAAATGCCGTCTTTTATAATATCCCTTTCGTGTTGTTTAGTACCTTCCTTATGGAAAGCATATCCGTCAACTTCAATAGCCAATACCGGTTGCTTAGTAACCTTATTGTAAATCATAAAATCAACATGGCTGTCGGTATTGGTAACAAATCTTTTCTCATTCTCATTAAGTTTATCAAGACTTTTAAAAATTTCCTTAAGAGGTAAATGTGTAATTAGTCCTAAATTTGTAAAATGATACTCTGAAAAAATGTTTTCAATAAGATTATATATTAAATTTTCGGAATCATAATAAGAAACTCTTTTTGCTTTTTCAAGGAGTTTTTTTCTTTCGCTTCGATATTGCAAATATAAATAATCAAAGATTGAATAAATATTGCTTTCGACAACATCATAATTGTTGTATTCTATATAATTCACTAAATCGCCTATATTTGTGTTTTTGTTTTTCTCATTTGGATTTATGATTATATAGAAATTTTTAATAGCTCTTGAAACCGCTACATTTAATAAATTCTTATCATCTGAAAATTCTGAAATTTCATCATCAACAGTTGACATTATCATTACATCCTTTTCTCTGCCTTGAAATTTATGAACGGTATCAATAAGAATTTCTTTATTGTCAATATTCTTTCTAATAGCTTCAACTTGATCCCTATACGGTGTAATAATACCGATTTGTGACGGATCAGAATTAATGCTCGGTAAAATATTTTGAGTTATCTCATCAATCTGCCTTTGATTAATATGACCTCTTGCGTGGTTGCCTATAACAGTTTTAAATACTTTCAAGGTGTCCTGCTCATCATTATCATTCGTCATTATGATTAATTGATTATCATAAAATTTTTTGTTGCAAAATCCAATTATTTTGGGGTGACAACGATAATGTTCTTTTAATAAAGTGACAGGAACATCTTGTATAATATTGCAAACAGATGATAAAAAACTATACTTTGAAAAATCATAGTTGCTATTTATGTGGAATTTGTTGAATATTATTTCGGTTTTTCTTTTATCTAACTCTGTAATAACATTTGGCAATTGTTGTCTGTCTCCAACAATAACTGCATTTTTGGCAATTGACAAAGCAACGGTGCCTGTTGCGACATCTACTTGAGAAGACTCATCCATTATAACATAGTCAAAATTATATCTGTTTTGATGTGTGCCTAAGTTCTTCCTCGATGAATATGTAGTGCTTAAAACAATCGGATATTCATTAACAAATTCCTGCGGATTAAATCTTAAATCTTTTAGTTCAAAAATCTTTCTTTTTGTATCGTTTCCGTATTTTTTATACAAAAAATCTTTGAATAAAACAGAGGAATGTTTAACATAATCGGCAAGTAGAGTTTTGGCATTTACCTGATCAAGTTCTGTTTGTATTTGAGAAATCTGCAATTCTATTTCGCTTATTTTTACTTTATAGTAATTTCGTTTTGCTATTGAAACAATTATGTCATTCTGAAATTTTAGATATTGTCTGTTGTGTAATCCAAAGCAAAACAAAAACAGTAGCATATTTAATGCCCGATAAATACCTTTATTTTGCAATTCAATCCTCGTCCAAAGCCTTAATAAAAGTGAAGATTTAATATTAGATTTGCATTTTATATTAGGCACATTGTTGTTAACACATTGATCTTCAAAATACGACTGCTCTGTTTTTATATCTGATAATTCTTGTTTTAGTTTGGCAGATTTATTTTGATTTTTAAAAATAGTATTTAATTGTTTATATTCATTGATGATTGTTGAACTGATTTCTGATGATTCGTTATCATTAATTTTCCACTTGGCGATATTCGGAAGTTTACCGCTTTGTTCAGTTATGAATTTCTCTTTATTCTTTGCTTTGCCTAATGGTGCAACTAAAAATCCGTAGCCGTATTTGCATAACTTTTCATATACATTTTCAGTTGCCGAATTGTTATTTGATACAATTTCAACTGTTTTTCCTCGAATTATAAGGTTAGCAACAATATTAAGAATTGTTTGTGTTTTACCCGTGCCCGGAGGACCTTCTATTACGCTGACTTGGTTGGTGAGAGCATTTCTTACCGCCTCGGTTTGGCTTGTGTTGTTGCCAAACGGGAATATAATCAAATTGTTATCGGCTATTTTATCGGATTTTCCGGCACTCAAATATTTAGCCGCAGCAGTGAATCCGCCGATATATTCTTTCATTTCGTTGTATTGCGCAGACAGAATCTTAATATCATCTTCGGTTTTAACGCTTATCTCATCGGCAATGAGACTTAAATACGAAAACACATTTTTAGAACTATTTTCTAAAAGGCATGACTTTTCAACAATAATTTCCGATTGGTGAAACGTCTTTTCAAAATCGTCAAAAATAATATGATAATATTGATTGTTAAATAAAGCAATATATTTAATATTAAAAAAGTTCTTATCATTGTGTTTTATTCTAACTGTTGACGGCGGTATTACAATCGGATCGCTGTACCATGCCACATTATTGTAGTTATAAGAAAATGTTTTCTGACTTGTGTAGAATGTTATATCATATTTTTTTGTAACGGAATTGTATTTGCAAAACCTGATATCTTTTGTTTTGTCTTGAAATATTCCGTCTTTTTGTATCATTATTAAATTCTTTGATGTGTTCAAATAATCACCAACTTTTCTTTTGTTAAAAAATTTATAAAGCAGTTAATTGCTTATTCGTAATTAAAAATATTAAATTGCAGTAGTTTTTGCTGTAAAAATGTCAAATTAGCTCTGACGTAACTTTGGCCATCAATTGATGTAACAGAAGATAAATTTGATTCATTTGTATGTTTGAACAAATTGTCTTCATATTGATATACATAATCAAATCTCTTTATAAGTGTTTTTATATCATATAATAATTATAAGACATTTGCCTTAATTTTCAACAAATATTACAAAATTAATAATAGCAGTAAATTTTTATTCAAAACCGCATATACTATTATCGCTTGACATTATCACGGAATACCGTTATAATTTAATAAAGGTGGTGATAGCGTGAATGTTAATTATTTAGTTGCCGAAAAGCAAATTTCTAAATACAATTTATCAAAATCAACAGGCATACCGTACTCTACTATAAGCGATATTTGCAATGGGAAAACTACGCTTGAAAATTGCAATGCTAAAACCGTTTATGAGCTGTCAAAATTCTTTGATGTTTCAATGGAAGATTTGCTTTATAAAGAAAATGATGTTCGTTATGATTTCGAGGCTTTTAAGAGTAATATTCGCCATCAGCTTAAAGAATTGGGCTTCAAAAAATTCATTGTGTCTATTTTGAAAACAGATGAAATTACCGATTATATGAACAAAAAATGGTACCCTGAGGCCTTGTATCTATTGGCAATGCTTGATTATGTCAGCAGGATAAATAATATTCCTATTTGCAAAAAATACAATTCATATCGTTCTGCAAAGCTTAGTGAAGTTGTTTACCCGGCAAGTGTTGTATCCGAGGCAAAGGTTATGAATGATGAGAGCGTTTTGAAGGATTCTATTACTAATTCTATACCCGAATTTATGCGTTTTAATATTGTTGAAAGCGAAGTGTTTGATGTTGCATAATGATATTCAAAAAAATATGGTTGACATATATCTCAAAGAACTTGCAAAGGAATTCAAGCGCCTAACAGGCAGAAAAACTTCGGCTGAAATTATAATTGTAGGCGGCGCTTCGGTTCTTCTTAATTATGATTTCAGAATGAACAGTGTTGACGTTGATGCTTTCAATACCTATGACAGTGCCATTAAAGATGCTGCTAAAATTGTTGCGGATAAATTTGATTTGTCGCAGCAATGGCTTAACGATGATTTTAAGAAAACGGCATCCTATTCACCGAAACTCAGACAGTATTCAGGATATTACAAAACTTTCAGCAATGTGCTGGAAATCAGAACTGTCAGCAGAGAGTATTTAATTGCAATGAAAATGGTATCGGGTAGGAAATATAAAAATGATCTGTCCGACATCCTCGGAATTTTATATTATCATTATAAAAATGATGATGAGATAGTATATTCGGAAATTGAACAGGCTATAATAAATTTATATGGCGATTTTAGTAGAATTAAAGACGAGGTTGTTAAGTTTGTAAAATCTGCTATTGATAACAAAACTTTTATTGATGGTTATAATTTGCAAAAGAAAAACGAGCAAAATATAAAGGATAATTTAATTCAATTTGAAGAAAAATATGAGAATGTTCTAAACGAAGATAATATAGATGATATTATAAATAAATTAAGTGAATGAAAAAAAGAGCCGAGAGGGGATACCTCTTGGCTCATTTTTGTGGTTATGCAAAGTTCATTTGATTTTGATACTATTTTTTCTTTTTCGTCGCTTCTTGTTGTGTTCAACCTTATTATTGGTAAGTCATACTTTGCGAAAATTCCGTCTTTTAAAACATCCCTTTGATAAGATTACACACAAGGTTTTAGGAATCATAATAAGAAACTTTTGGAGTTTGAAGAGTGGCTTGAGAGTAGCTTTCCGAATAGAATCAAGGAAAAAATAACTATAATTAACCTTACGGAGCCGTTCGAGTAACAGCTCCGTTTTGTTTTGATTTTTTCTTGCTTTTTCCTTATAAATCCGCAATAATCATTGATTTTAAGTGCTCTGTGTGATATACTAAACTTGTATAATTGTAACTATCTGAAAGCGAGGAAAATATAATGGATTCTAACATCGAGCGCTGGTACTCAATGAAAGAAATATGCGAATATCTTGGCGTCAGCCGTGATACCGTACTTGATTGGATAGAAAGAAGAAATATGCCCGCAGCAAAAATCGGACGCCTTTGGAAATTCAAAGTCAGCGAAATTGACGCTTGGATGAAATCCGGTATTGCAGCGGATAAATAATCAAATTTCGGAGGTGCAATATGGCACTTGAAAATAAATTAGGACTTACAAGCTCTGCTGACCTTGCCCGTGAAGAAGAACGCATCAGCAAGAAAAAGGCTGTTGAACTTTTTGAAACAGGCTTACTCGATACTCTTCCGGCAGGTAAGTTTGTAACATTGCAGGCAATCCACAAGTACCTTTTTGAGGATATTTATGACTTTGCCGGAGAAATCCGCACGGTCAATATGGCAAAGGGTAATTTTCGCTTTGCACCGCTTATGTACTTGCAAGCGGCACTTGAAAATATTGACAAAATGCCACAGTCAAATTTTGAAGAGATAGTAGAAAAGTATGTTGAGATGAATATTGCTCATCCTTTTCGTGAGGGCAACGGTCGCAGTACTCGCATTTGGCTTGACCATATTTTGAAAACCAAAATCGGCAAAGTTATAGACTGGAGCAAGGTGGATAAAGAGGACTACTTACTCGCAATGGAACGCAGTCCGATTAAAGATGTAGAGATTAAAGTGTTGCTAAAAGGTGCGCTTACCGATGAAATTAACAGCCGTGAGGTCTATATGAAAGGTATCGACCACAGCTATTATTATGAAGGCTATACGACCTTTAAGACGAAAAATTTATAAAATTCAAGGTGTTTATAATATGAAATATAACTGGATAGATGACTTTTTACTTAGCAAAAAAGGTGTTACAAAAGACTTTCAGGAAGATTGGAATTGGATAAGATACAAGATTGACAACAAGATGTTTGTTGCAATTTGTCTTGATTCCGATAACAACACTAAATATATCACATTAAAATTAAATCCTATTGACGGCGAATTTTTCAGAAACAGCTACGAGGATATTATTCCGGGTTATTATATGAACAAAATACATTGGAATTCCATAAAAGCCGACGGCAATGTCCCCGATAGTATTGTAAAAGACTTGCTGGATAAATCCTATGACGAAATCCTCAACAAGCTTTCAAAGAAGAAAAGAGCAGAAATATTATCGTTATAAAAGCAAAGAAAAACTATCGAAGCGAGGTGCAAATATGCCGGATAAGAATTGGCAATTTGAACTTGAAGAATATATAAAGCAAGGCGAACCCGACAAAGCCGAAAAAAGCGAAGCGTGGCAAACAGCCATCGGTTTGCAGGCTGTTGACGGGCTGAATACTTCTGACTATTTGTTAGACACCGCCAAAGAGCATATTGAGGGTAAAATCACAATCGACGAGGCTCAAAAGCGTATTCACAGTTACTATGAGCAGCGTTCTGTACGCACCGAAACGGAAAATGAAACCAAAGAAGCGGACATTGTTTCGGCAAGAATTGCAAAGTTGTTGGGAGAAAAAGCGTTTCAGTTTTCCCCTGCCGAGTGGCTTTCAATTCATCGCAGATTGTTCGAGGGTGTGTTCGGTCACGCAGGACAAGTTAGGCAGTACAATATCACAAAGAAAGAGTGGGTACTGAACGGCGACACAGTCATCTATGCGGATTGGAACAGTATTAAGGAAACTTTGGACTATGATTTTTCAACCGAAAAGCAGTTTTCTTATGAAGGTTTGTCTGTAGATGAAGCTGTAAAGCATTTGGCAAAATTCGCTTCGGATATTTGGCAAATTCACCCGTTCAGCGAGGGAAACACCCGTGCAACTGCCGTATTTATGATAAAATATATGAAAACATTCGGCTTCAGCGTAAACAACGACGCATTCGAGAAATATTCTTGGTATTTTCGTAATGCGTTGGTTCGTGCTAATTACAACAACCTGCAAAAAGGCGTCCATTCCACTACGAAGTTTTTGGAAATGTTCTTTTCAAATCTTTCTTTAAAAGCAAGTTCAGAAATAAACTTGTTGAT
>CABQCC010000017.1 GCA_902462495.1 uncultured Eubacterium sp.
AATAAACAGCGGGTCGGTGTACACTTTCCCCACTTTGAATATTCTACAGAATAATAATAACACTATTACAAATAATTTTCAAGAGTTATTTGGTTACTTTGTTACAAGAAAATGTAAAATATTTATAAAATCTGTGCACTTTGTCAAAATAGCACAAAAAATATACTAATCGGTAAAAGTAACAAATTTTTAATCAAATTATCCTGTTTTTTCTATTGCCACATTTCACTATAATATGTTATAATATTTTATATTTTTATAATATGACGCATATATATTATGGACGAATAAATCAAGGCGGAGTACAGTTTATGAAAAACATCATTGTTGCATACCCAAGCAGAAGCACGGCTTTGCAGCTGAAAAGCGTCCTTGAAAAAGACGGTCTGTATGTATCGCACATCTGTGCCACGGGTGCAAGCGCCCTCGGTATCGCAGCGGATATGCGAAGCGGAGTTATCATTTGTGCATCCATCCTGCGTGATATGGGTGCAGGCGTTGTGGCTGAACGACTGCCGTCGGGATTTGATGTAATCGCTCTGTCAAAAAGCGGAAAAGAAGATTATATGGGCAATCTCATTTGTCTACCCCTCCCTCTTGACAAGGACGAATTTTTAAGAACGGTTGAAATTCTTGTTACGACCGAAAGTTCCTTTACATCCAGAAACCTCAGCGACAGCGAATACATATCAAACGCAAAAGCCATATTGATGAACACCGATGCTATGAGCGAAATGCAAGCGCACAAGTTTTTGCAAAGCGAAAGTATGCGGTGTGGCAAAAAGATGGTTGATGTTGCAAAAGACATTATTGCAAAATTTGAATAGGTGATGCTATGAAATTACAATTTGTTAAAATGCACGGTGCCGGCAACGACTACATCTATGTTGACGGTATGAAGCAAACTATACCAAACGAGAGCGAAACAGCAAAGAAGCTTTCCGACAGGCACTTCAGTGTCGGCGGTGACGGTTTGATTATCATCAAAAAAGGCAGTGTTGCCGATTATGAAATGGTGATGTACAACGCTGACGGTTCAAGAGGTGCTATGTGTGGCAACGGCATACGCTGTGTTGCGAAATACCTTTTTGACGAGGGCTACACAAACAAAGAAAAAGAATTCACAATCGAATCAATGGGTGCAATCAAACACATCAAAGTGAATGTTGTTGACGGCAAGGCTGTGACAGCAAGAGTTGATATGGGCAAACCGATACTCAAAGCAAGCGACATTCCCGTTGTGTGCAACAGCGAAAAATGTATAAATCAAAAAGTCACCTTTGACGACAGAGAGTTCAATATGACCTGCGTTTCAATGGGCAATCCGCACGCAGTGATGATTATCGACGAGCACCCAAGCGAATTTGATTTGAACAAATACGGCAGTATTGCAGAGCAGGACACAAGCCTGTTCCCCGACAGAGTGAATGCCGAATTTACAAAGATTATTGACAGAAGCAATGTTGAAATGCGTGTTTACGAGCGTGGTGCGGGAGAAACTCTTGCATGCGGCACAGGTGCTTGTGCAACCGCCGTTTCTGCAATTCTCAACGGCTACTGCGACAACAAAGTTACCATTCATCTCCTCGGCGGAGATTTGCTCATTGAGTGGGGCGGAAACGAAAACGACAGTGTTATTATGACCGGTCCGGCTGAATATGCGTTCACCGGAGAGGTTGAAATATAAGTAATTTAACGGAGGTTTAAAGATATGAAAATCAATGACAACTTTTTAAAAATCGAGTCAAGCTATTTGTTCTCTACAGTTGCAAAGAAGCAGAGAGCATATCAAGCCGCTCACCCTGAGGCTGATGTAATTCGCCTTTCAATCGGTGATGTTACAAGACCGCTTGCACCGGCTGTAATTGACGCAATGCACAAGGCTGTTGACGAAATGGCTTGCGAGGCTACATTCAGAGGTTATCCGCCTGAGTACGGATACGACTTCATCCTTGAAGCAATCCAAAAGAACGACTACACCGACAGAGGCATTGACATCGCAAAAGACGAAATCTTTTTGTCTGACGGTGCAAAGAGCGACTGTGGCAACATCGGCGACATCTTTTCAGTAGACAACAAGGTTGCAATCTGCGACCCTGTTTACCCTGTTTACATCGACACAAATGTTATGGCAGGCAGAAGCGGTGACAAGGACGAAAACGGTCTTTGGAGCAACATCATCTATATGCCATGCACAGCAGAGAACAACTTTATGCCGGATATTCCGTCAGAAGTTCCTGATGTAATTTATCTCTGCTTCCCTAACAACCCAACAGGTATGGTTGCAACAAAAGAGCAACTCAAGAAGTGGGTTGATTATGCACTTGAACACAAGTCACTCATTCTCTTTGACTCTGCTTATGAAAGCTTTGTTGTTGAGGAGGGTATTCCAAAGTCAATTTACGAAATCGAGGGTGCAAAGAAGTGCGCTATCGAGCTTCGTTCATTCTCAAAGACAGCAGGCTTTACAGGTATGAGATGTGGCTACACAGTAGTTCCGAAAGAACTTGAATTTGAGGGCACATCACTCAATCCTCTTTGGGCAAGACGCCAGGCAACAAAGTTCAACGGTGTTTCATACATCACCCAGAGAGCCGCAGAAGCTGTCTACTCAGAAGAAGGCAAGAAGCAAATTCAAGAAACTCTTGCTTACTATCAAAACAATGCAAAGATTATCTTTGAGGGTCTCAAGGACGCAGGTTTTGAATGCTACGGCGGTGTAAACTCACCATATATTTGGCTCAGAGTTCCACAGGGATACACAAGCTGGGAATTCTTTGATGAACTCCTTGAAAAGTGCCAGGTTGTAGGTACTCCGGGTTCAGGATTCGGTCCTGCCGGCGAGGGCTACTTCAGACTGACAGCGTTCGGCTCAACAGAAAAGACAATAGAAGCAATTGAAAGAATCAAATCAGTATACAAAAAATAATTAACATATAAGGATTAAAATGCAGGAGGCTAACATTATGACAAAGACAGAACAACTCTATGAGGGCAAGGCAAAGAAAGTTTGGGCAACTGACGACGAAAACATCGTTATCGTTGACTACAAGGACGATGCAACTGCTTTCAACGGTATCAAAAAGGGTACAATTGCAGGCAAGGGTGTTGTAAACAACAAGATGAGCAACTACCTTATGCAAATTCTTGAAAAGAACGGTGTGCCGACACACTTTGTAAAAGAACTTTCAGACAGAGAAACAGCTGTTAAGAAAGTTACAATCGTACCTCTTGAGGTTATCATCCGCAACAGAGCAGCAGGTTCAATCTGCAAGAGACTCGGTCTTGAAGAGGGTATGGATTTTGTTTGCCCGTCAATCGAATTTTCATACAAGGATGACGAACTTGGCGATCCGCTCATCAACGGCTATCACGCAGTTTCTTGTGGATTTGCAACCAAGGAAGATGTTGAAACCATCAAGAAAATGGCATTCAAGGTTAACGATGTACTCAAGGAATACTTTGCATCAATCGGCGTTGAACTCATCGACTTCAAGCTTGAATTCGGTAAGACAGCAGACGGCACAATCGTTCTTGCTGACGAAATCAGCCCTGACACCTGCCGTTTCTGGGACATCAAGACTCACGAAAAGCTCGACAAGGACAGATTCCGTCGTGACCTTGGCGGTGTTGAAGAAGCATACGAAGAAATGATGAAAAGAGTAGGACTTAACTAATGGAATACAATACATACAATTCCCCTTTTAACGCTCGTTACGCAAGCAAGGAAATGCAGTACATCTATTCTCCGGACTTCAAGTTCAGAACATGGAGAAAACTTTGGATTGCACTTGCAGAGGCAGAGCACGAACTCGGACTCAATGTAACACAAGAGCAGATTGACGAATTAAAGGCTCACGCAAACGACATCAACTATGCGGTTGCAGAGGAATACGAAAAGAAATTCCGCCACGATGTTATGAGCCATGTTCATGCATACGGTGAGCAATGTCCAAAAGCAAAGGGCATCATTCACCTCGGCGCAACCTCCTGCTATGTTGGCGACAACACAGATGTTATCACGATGCGTGAAGCACTCAACCTTGTTAAGAAAAAGCTTGTAAACGCTATTGCATCGGTTGCAAAATTTGCAGACGAATACAAGAATATGCCGTGCCTCGGCTTTACACACTTCCAGCCTGCACAGCCGACAACAGTCGGCAAGAGAGCAACTCTTTGGCTTATGGATTTGGTTATGGACCTCAACGAAGTTGACCATGTGCTTGACACTCTTATGCTTCTCGGCTCAAAGGGTACAACAGGCACACAGGCAAGTTTCCTTGAACTTTTTGACGGCGACCACGAGAAGTGCAAAGAACTTGACAGAAAGATTGCCGAAAAAATGGGATTCAAGTCTTGCTTCCCTGTAAGCGGTCAAACATATGCAAGAAAGCTTGACACCATCGTTTGCAACTGTCTTGCACTCATTGCTCAGAGTTGTTGCAAATTCTCAAACGATTTAAGACTTCTTCAAAATCTCAAAGAAATTGAAGAACCGTTTGAAAAGAACCAAATCGGTTCATCCGCTATGGCTTACAAGAGAAATCCAATGAGAAGCGAAAGAATTGCATCTCTTTCAAGATATGTTATGATTGACGCTCTCAATCCTGCTTGGACAGCATCTGCACAATGGTTTGAAAGAACACTTGACGACAGCGCAAACAAGCGTGTAAGCGTTGCTGAAGCATTCCTTGCTATTGACGGCATACTCGACCTTTACATCAATGTTACAAGCGGTCTTGTTGTTTATCCAAAAGTTATCGAAGCAAGACTCATGAGCGAGCTTCCGTTTATGGCAACAGAAAACATTATGATGGACGCTGTTAAAAAGGGTGGCGACAGACAAGAACTTCACGAGAAAATCCGTCAACACTCAATGGCAGCCGGTGCTGTTGTTAAGGTTGAGGGCGGAAAGAACGACCTTGTGGACAGAATTGCGGCTGACCCTGCATTTATGACTACAAAGGAGGAAATCCTTGCTATTCTCAAACCTGCTAGCTTTGTTGGCAGAGCGCCTGAACAAACAACTGATTTCTTGAACGAAGTCATCAATCCTATTCTTGAAGAAAACAAGGATTTGCTTGGTGTCGATGTTGAAATCAATGTATAATGAATGAAAAAAGCCGACAGGTACTTGAAGTATCTGTCGGTTATTTATTTTCAAGATAATTTAGAAATGATGTGAAATATTCGGGCAATTCGCTTTCAAACTCCAAATATTCATTGGTTATCGGATGAACGAATCCAATATGCTTTGCGTGTAGGCACTGACCGTTCAATCGGGTTATAACCTTTTTTGGACCGTACACGGGATCGCCTGCAACAGGATGCCCGATATATGACATATGAACTCTAATTTGATGAGTTCGGCCTGTTTCGAGAATACATCTTATGTGAGTGAAATCGCCGTATCTCTTGATGACCTCATAATGAGTTGTGGCAGGTTTTGAATTTTTCATAGTGACAGCCATTTTCTTTCTGTCCTTGCTGTCCCTGCCAATAGGCTGACAGACTGTTCCGCTGTCATCTTTGATATTGCCGTAAACAACCGCCTCATAAGCACGGGAAAAGCTGTGCTCCTTGATTTGCTCGGCAAGACCGATGTGAGCCTTGTCGGTTTTTGCAACAATCAAAAGTCCGGAAGTATCCTTGTCTATTCTATGCACAATGCCCGGTCGGATAACGCCGTTTATGCCTGAAAGACTATCACCGCAATGATACAGCAAAGCATTGACGAGAGTGCCGTCCGGATTGCCGTTTGCAGGGTGAACAACCATTCCCTTTGGCTTGTTGACAACAAGCAGATATTCGTCCTCGAAAACTATATCAATCGGAATATTTTGCGCAACGGCTTCAAGCGGTTTTGCATCGGGAACAACAACTTCAATGCTGTCCCCTGCCTTGCACTTGTAGTTTTTGGAAACCGTTTTGCCGTTTACGGTTACATTGTTTTCATCGATGATTTTCTGCACGGCAGAGCGAGTAATATCCTCGATGTTTTCAGTTAAAAACTTGTCTATTCGTGTGCCGTTTGACTCGCACACAAAGCTATAATTTTCAGCCATTGGACTTCTCCTTTGGCTTTTTTATATCGCTGAAAGCATCAAAAAGTAAATAGCCAATAAGCACAACCGCACCGCAGGTAACTGCACAATCGGCAATGTTGAAAACAGCAAAATCCACAAAGGTCGGCTCGATAAAATCAACAACATAGCCAAATCTTGCTCGGTCAATGAGATTGCCTATACCGCCCGAAACGACAACGCTTATACTCCAATACAGCCACAGACTTTTGCATTTGTTTGAAAACAAATAATAAAAAGCACCGACGCACACGGCAAAAGTCAAGGCAACAAAAATCCACCTTGCACCGCTGAGCATTGAAAAAGCCATACCCGTGTTTTCGGCATATCTGAACTGCACGACACCGGGAATGAACTTTGCAACGCTTCCGTCAGCAAGCTTTAATGAAGCAAAATATTTAGTTATCTGGTCAAATGCAACGATAAGAACAATCATAATCGTGCAAGAAATATGTTTTTTAATATGCTTCATTATGAGCAAATCTCCATATTTTCAGTCTGTCATCAAAACAAAGCGTTGACCTCCCTTTTGCAAGGGAGGAACAACGGATTGATAAATTATAATTCTTTCATTGTTTGAGCACAGTGTGCGCAAAGAGTCGGATGTTCTGCGTCCTGACCGACTGTATCGGAGAACTTCCAGCAACGCTCACACTTTTCGCCGTCTGCCTTTGCGATTGTTACGGAAAGACCTGCAACATCGCCCTTTACTGCACCCTCACCGTCTGCAAGTTCAACAGCGGAAGTGATGAAGATTTCAGGCAACGCTTTGATTTCTGCCTTGAGGAAGTCTGCAAGGTCGCCGTCAGCGTGAAGAATAACCTTTGCCTCAAGCGGCTTACCGATAACTTTTTCGTTACGTGCAAGTTCAAGAGCCTTTTGAACATCGGTTCTGATTTCGTGAATCTTATCCCACTTTGCGATGAAATTCTCATCAGCGTCAATATAGTTGCCCTGTGGAATGTCATTGAAGAGCGGTGACTCAACATTTCTTGAAGAATCGTGAGGCATAGCCTTCCAAATTTCATCACAAGTAAATGCAAGAATAGGAGTGAGAACAAGGCAAAGAGCGTCAAGCACCTTGTAAAGAACTGTTTGAGCGGCTCTTCTTGACTTTGACTGAGGAGCAGAAGTGTAAAGTCTGTCCTTAAGAACATCAAAGTAGAAGTTTGACATATCAACAACACAGAAGTTGTGAAGTGCGTGTGCTGTTGTGTGATATTCATATTCGTTGTAACCCTGATGAGCTGTTTTGAGAACTTCATCAAGTTTCATCAAAGCGTACTTGTCAAGTTCTTCCAAATCCTCATTTGCAACCATATCGGTGTCAGGATTGAAATCGTAAAGGTTGCCGAGGCAATATCTTGCTGTGTTTCTGATCTTACGATAGTTATCGGAAATCTGCTTCAAGATTTCAGGGCTGATGCGGATGTCTGCGTGATAATCGGCAGAAGCAACCCACAAACGAAGAATGTCTGCACCGTACTTGTCGATAACCTCTTGCGGAGCAATACCGTTGCCGAGTGACTTAGACATCTTTCTGCCCTCGCCGTCAACAGTCCAGCCGTGAGTGATAATCTGCTTGTAAGGAGCACCGTTGCCACCTGCAACAGATGTGAGAAGCGATGATTGGAACCAACCACGATATTGGTCTGCACCCTCAAGATAAACATCAGCAGGCCACTTGAGATAATCTCTGTTTTTGCAAACTGCTGCGTGTGAAGAACCTGAATCAAACCAAACATCCATAATGTCCTTTTCTTTTTCAAAGCCGTTAGCCTTGCCGCAGTGAGGACATTTGAAACCTTCAGGAATAAAGTATTCTGCATCGTGAGCGTACCAAGCGTCTGAACCTTCTTCACCGAAGATGTCAGAAATCTTGTTCATAATGCTCTCATCAATAATTTCTTTGCCACAATCTTTACAGTACATAACAGGGATAGGAACGCCCCATTTTCTCTGACGGGAAATACACCAATCGGCACGCTCAAGAATCATAGACTGAAGTCTGTCCTTACCCCATTCAGGATACCATTTTACATCCTCTGCTGCCTTTACTGCTGCGTCCTTGAAGTCGTCAACCGAGCAGAACCATTGTGATGTAGCACGGAAGATAACAGGCTTGTGACATCTCCAGCAGTGTGGATATTGGTGCTTAATCTTTTTGAGTGCAAAGAGTGCACCGATTTTTTCAAGATGCTCTGCGATAGGCTTGTTTGCCTCGTCTGTTGTAAGACCTGCAAACTGACCTGCTTCTTCTGTAAGAACGCCCTTGTCGTTTACAGGAACAACAATAGGGATTTCTTTATACTTTTGGCAAACGATAAAGTCATCAACACCGTGACCCGGAGCTGTGTGTACGCAACCTGTACCGCTTTCAAGAGTGACATGGTCGCCGACAATAACAAGAGAAGTTCTGTCGATAAACGGATGAGCGGTTTTCATATATTCAAGCTCGTCACCACGGATAATGCCAACTGTTTCATAATCTGTAATTCCTGCGTCAGCCATTGCGGCAGGTGCAAGGTCTGTTGCCATAACATAGTATTCGCCGTTTGCCTTGAGGAGGCTGTATTCATAATTAGGGCCAACACAGATAGCAACGTTTGCAGGGAGAGTCCAAGTTGTTGTTGTCCAAATTACAAAATATGTTTTGTCAAGTTCTGCACCAAGAGCAGTAAGCTTGCCCATATCGTCTGTAACTTTAAACTTTACATAAATTGAATGGCATGGGTCCTCTGCGTATTCAATTTCTGCTTCCGCAAGGGCTGTGTTACAATCAGCACACCAATATACAGGCTTCAAGCCTTTGTAGATATAGCCCTTTGATGCCATAGAAGCAAACACCTTAATTTGCTCCTGCTCAAATTCCTTTTGAAGTGTGATATATGGGTTATCCCATTCGCCGATAACGCCCATACGCTTGAAGCTTTCTCTCTGCAAATCAACATAGCTAAGTGCTGTTTCACGGCAGATTTTACGGAGTTCAAGGTCTGTGATGTTTGACTCGGATGTGATACCTGCCTTTTTGCGGGCAGCAAGTTCTGTCGGAAGACCGTGAGTGTCCCAACCCGGAACATACGGTGATTTAAAGCCTGTCATATTCTTGTATCTTACGATGAAGTCCTTGAGTGTCTTGTTGAGTGCGTGACCGATATGAATATCGCCGTTTGCATATGGAGGGCCATCGTGAAGAACAAAGAGAGGCTTGCCGTCGTTGTGCTTCATCAATCTTCCATACTGGTCGTTTTCGTACCAATCCTTGAGGAACTCAGGCTCTCTCTGAGGGAGAGAAGCTCTCATAGGAAATTCGGTTTTTGGCAAATTAAGTGTTTTGTTATAGTCCATTGGTTTTTACTCCTTACAGTTTGTTATAGTATTACTTTTTCTTTTTGAAAAAGCCCTTAAACTTTGGTTCGTCGTCCTCGTCCTCATCGTCCTCAGGCGGAATCAAAGATATTGTTTGTGATTTGTCGTTATGTACATCCTCACGGTTGACATTGAAATAATTTTCAAAAGGAAGTTGGTCACCCTCGTCAAAAAGAGAATCGTCATTTTCCATATCTGCATCCTCGCTGATTTCAGGAACGGCAGACTTATCAATCGGTGTTATCTCATTTTGAGAAAAAGCCTCAACAGCCTCCATTGGGTCAAGCGCTTCGTCCTCGTTTTCCTCAAACTCATCATCATCGGTTGTGATAACAGGAGGTTCGCTTGTTTCGTTATGAATAATGCTGTTTACAACTTCATCAATATTATTTTCGGTTTCAGGCTCGTCCTGTTCTGCTTCCGGCTCTTCCTTTTCGTCAGGAACAGGTGTGTCAAAACTTGGCTTTTCAACCTTTACATCCGAGTCGTCAAACTCCTTGTGAAGGATTTCAGGAATGTTGATTTTCTCAGGGATTGCGCTTGAAAACTCCTTTACTTCATCAACAAGGCTTGAAACATCACCGTGAACATCCTCAACCTTTTTCTCGGCTGAATCGGTGTCGGCTGAGCCTGTGTCAAGCTTTGACGAATTGAGCACATCAAGCTGGTCTGAATAAAGCTTTTTAAGATTTTCAACAAATGATTTGGCATCATTCTTGATTGTTGAAATCAAGATTTCATAAGCTTCCTTTTCAGCCTTTGACTTGCTGATAAGGTCTGTTGAAATCGCCTTTGCCTGATCAAGAATATCCTGAGCAACAACCTTTGATGAATTGATTGCTTCGTTTGCCTTTGTTTGAGCAGTTGTGATAATCTCGTTTGCCTCGTTAGTTTTGTTGTTAATAAGGTTTGCGGAATAATCTCTCGCCTTTCTTACAATAGCCTCTGCCTCTGTATTGGCAGTTTCCATTTTTTGCTTTGCTTCTGCTTCGCTGCTTTCAATAAGAAGTGTTGCCGCATCCTTTGATTCTTTTTTAATCTTGTCTGCCATTTTTTGAGCAGTTACAAGAGCGGTTTTGATAGCGTCCTCCTCAGAACGATATTCCTCGATTTTGCTTGCCAAAACCTCAAGCTTGTGATAAAGCTCTTTGTTTTCACGCTGATATGCCTCGATTGTATTGGCAGCTTCTTTAACAAGCTTGTCAACATCCTTTGTAACATATCCGGAAGCGCCGACAGCCAAATCGACATTTCTCAAATCCTTTGCACTAATCATCACATTGTACTCCTTTACATTGTAAACATTCCGTTATTTTCAAGCTCATCAATCAGGTCGCCCATAACATCTACATTATAAGGTGTGATGATGTAAGTTGAATTTGCAACTCTTTTTATCTGACCGTTGTTTGCATAAGCAACACCTGATAAGAAATCCAAAAGTCGTCTTGCAACCTCACGGTTTGCACTTTCAAGATTGAGCACAACTGTTCTTCTTGCGTTGAGGTTGTCAGCAATTGAAGGTGCTTCCTCAAAGCCCTCCGGCTTTACAAGCACAACCTGAAGCTGTGCCGTGGTGTGAATGTTAACCACTTTGTCGCTCTTTGAGTGTCTTGACGGACGCTCCGCTTTTTCCTCTCGCTCATAAACAGGCGGTTCAACTTCTCTTTCTCTTCTGCGTGGAGGTTTTACGAATTCGGTACTTTCATCCGTGTATTCATCAAAATCGTCCTCTTCGTCAGTCATAATATCCTTTATTTTATCAAATAATCCCATCTTTTCGTCCCCTTGATTTTAAAAATATTTTCTCGCTCCGAAAATAGCAGAGCCGACTCTTACTATATTTGAACCCTCAAGTATAGCCGCCTCGTAATCGGCACTCATACCCATAGAGAGAATTTGCATTTCAACACCGCTTAAGTTCTTTTCCTGAAGCTCAACAAACTTGTCGTGCATTTTTGCAAAATACTTTCTCGCTTCAGTCTCGTCACAAATCGGCGGAATGGTCATAAGACCTTTAATCTTGATATTGTCAAGTTCGGCTATTTGACAAAGAAGTTCCTCAAGTTCCTCTATGTCGCAACCGCTCTTTGACTCCTCCTTGCCGATGTTGACCTCAACAAGAACATTTGCAATTGAATCTGCTTTTTTAAATTCCTTGCTGATTTCCTTGGCAAGTTTGATTGAATCAACCGACTCAATCATATCAACTCTGCCTGCAATATACTTCACTTTATTAGTCTGCAAATGACCGATAATGTGCTTTTCCACACCGTCAAGGTGAAGTGTATCAAGCTTTGAACAGTATTCCTGAACACGGTTTTCGCCAATCAAATCCGCACCCAAATCAAGCACGGGGTTGATGTATTCGGGCTCAACTGTTTTTGTAACGCACATAAGTCTGACATCATTTTCGTTTCTGCCTGCTTTTACGGCAGTTTCCATAACATCATTTTTTATTCGTTTATAGTTATCTATACACGATTTCACTCGTTCTTCATCAAGTATAAACTTTTCCATCTTTTAAGTCCTTTCCTTGAGTAATAATTTTATCATAAAGGTGAATCGACTCTTTTTTTGATTCATCATACTCTGCAAGAACATAATCGTCATCGCTGTAAATGACATTTACTTCTCTGAATTTAATCTGACTTGCAATAAGAACATACACGCCTTTTTTGCCGTCAACAACATGGAGCGCCTCACTCGGAACTTTAATTCCCTTGTAGGTTTCCCGTCTGATTTCTATTTCAGCCTTGCGAAGCTTTGCAATATCAGCATCCATCTCATTGAGTTTGAGGATAAGCAAGGTTTCCTTTTGACCGAGTGCAACATCCGCACCGCTGACAATCTGCGCTTTAAATGCCTTGCTTGAATCGTCCTTCAAAACAATATTTACATAGTCGCCGTTTTCAAGATTTTTCACCGTGTCGGCATTGACAAGAGACTGAACATACCAAGTGTAGCTTGTTACAAGTTTGCCGATATTGTTGCTGACATCTTGCGTTTTGTCAACAGCTTTAAGTGCAGACTTGAATTCGGCAACCGTAGTTTCCTCCGCCTTGTCAAAATCGATTATATCCTCGTATCCGTCGGTATAACTGCTGAACACTCCCGACTCATCGGTTTTGATATATCTGTCAGGTTTTGAATATGACTCGTAGTTGTTTCTTTGGTCACGCAAATTCTCGATAATAGACAGCAGATTTACATCTTCGCCGATTATAAGTTGACGGCGAACAAGAACGGAATCGAGTTCCTCGGCGGTGTCGCCGATTTGATTTTTAGCCAAGCCGTCTGCATAATTAATAACCTTTTGTTCTATATCCGCATTGATGGTTTCAAGGTCGGCAGACTGACCGACAGTCTGTGCGTCAAGCGTTTGATAATACTTTATCTGCTTTGACAGCTCGGCATATTTTGAATAATTAGCCGCCGCCTTTGATGACGAAAACTGCATTGCAACATTTCCGCCCACATTGATTTTGTCACCATCCTGAAAACAAGCAACGGTTACGCCCGACGGTGATTTTTCAACCACGCTTTCATCACGAACAAACAACGCTTCGCTATTAACCTTGTCGTACACGGTGCTGACAATTGCGGTCTGTGTTTTAAGTTCGATATGAGTAACCTTGTAAAACTGAATCACAACAAACAAAACAATCAAAACAACTACTGTGATAATCAACATATCGCTTTTGCTTATATTTTGAAAACGCTTTTTCATATCGAACTCCTTTCTTTTATTTCAAATGATTTTTTGCAAGGTCAACCGCTTTTTCAACAAGTTCATCCCTGCTCATCTCATCGGCATAAAGCCAGTTTATATTTTCGTTTCGCCTAAACCAAGTGAGTTGTCTTTTGGCATAACGGCGGGTTTCTCTCTTTAGTTTCTCGACTGCCTCATCAAGGGTTATTTTGCCGTCAATATACGGCTGAAGTTCCTTGTGTCCTATAGCCTGACGAGCGGTCAATCCCTGCTTGCCGAGCATTTGCCTTGCCTCATTTTCAAGCCCAGCTTCAATCATCAAATCAACACGCTTGTTAATCCTGTCATAAAGCTTCTGCCTGTCCTTATATCCGATGCCGATATACAGCGCATCATACGGACTGTCGATAAGCATTGAATTTTCGTTTTGCTCGGTTTTCGATGTTCCTGACATACAGAGTTCAAGTGCTCTGATTACACGCTTGCGGTTGTTCGGATGAATATCCTGTGCCGATTTCGAATCAAGCTCCAAGAGTTTTTCGTAAAGTTCCTCGTTGCTTTTTTCGGCAAGTTCTTTTCTTATTTCGACATTTGAGCCGACCTCGGAAAAGCTGATATTTTTCACAAGGCTGTCAACAAAAAGTCCTGTACCGCCTGCAACAATCGGAACTCTGCCCCTTGCGGTGATTTCATCAATCAGCACCTTTGCACGCTCAACAAAATCCGCAACCGAAAAGGTTTGGTCTGTATCGAGAAATTCGACAAGATGATGCGGCACACCGTCCTGCTCCTCTTTGGTGGCAACAGCGGTTGCAATCGGCATATTTTTGTACACCTGCATTGAATCGGCAGAAATGATTTCGCCGTCAACTGCCTTTGCAAGCTTCACCGCCAAATCGGTTTTGCCCGAAGCGGTTGCACCGACAACACAAATTATCTTTGTTTTTTCCATTACTGTATCCTGCCGAACTGTTTTTCTATGTCATATTTTGACAGCTTAATCATAACGGGTCTGCCGTGAGGACAATATCTGATGTTTGGATTTGCAAGCAATTTCTTGACAAACAGTTCCATCTCATACGGTGAAGTCCTATCCCCTGCTTTGACAGCCGCCCTGCATGATGTCGAATGGAATATCCAATCCATCTGTTCGGGTGTTATATCTGTTTTGCCGTCAAGGAGTTTTGCCGCAGTTTCTTCTATCAGTCCGCTGACATCCTCGCCGTCCAAAATTGATGGACATTCACGAACCAAAACTGTGGAATTGCCAAAATCCTCAATTGCGAATCCGCATTTTAAATACAAATCAAGATTTGAAAGAACAGCATTGTATTCCTCTCTTGAAAGTCTTACCGCAACGGGTGACAACAAAACCTGCGATACAATTTCGGTTGAAGCCTTGAGCGCTTCAAAATTCATCCTTTCGTGTGCGGCGTGCTTGTCTATCATATAGCAATCGCCGTCCATTTCGATGATGATATATGTTTTAAAAATCTCGCCGACAAGTCTGAAATCAGGCACTTCTGTACTTTCAGCTTTTTCCTGCTTTGGCAAAGGCTTCGGCTGTTCCTGTGTTTCAGGCTCGTTGTTTGCCTGCTGCACTTCTGTTTTGGCAGGCTGAGTGAATTTGCTCAAATCGAGTTTTGAAGTCGTGGTTGATTCCTCAACATAATTCTGTGCTTCCTCGCTTTTCGGCGATTTGTCACGAACGACATCGGGAGCGGCAACCCTCCAAAAATCATCAGGATTACTCTCCTGCTTAAACTGCATTTGAGTCGGCACTTCTTCCTTTGGTTTGAAGAAATCAATCTTGCCGTTGACAGTTGTTTGAGTCGGTCGAGGTGCGGAAAAATGTGCTTCCTTTGGAGTATCGAGCATTTCAATAGCATTTTTCACTCCGTAATACACAAGTTCAAACACCGGCTTTTCGTTGGCAAATCTAACCTCGATTTTTGCCGGGTGAACATTGACATCAACGAATGACGAATTGCACTCAATGTTGAGCACACAGCCCGGAAATCTGCCGACCATAATCGAATTGCGATAAGCCTGTTCAAGTGCCGCCATAGCGGTTTGCGATTTTACAAGTCGGGAATTGATGAAGAAAAACTGCATTCCACGACTTTTGCGTGACATTGACGGCTTTGTGACAAAACCGCTCACACGCATATTATTAATCTCGTAATCAACAGGAATGAGCGAATTTGCAAATTCTCTGCCGAACACGGAATAGATTGTACTTTTTAAATCTCCGTTACCCGAAGTGATAAGTGTTTGCTTGCCGTCACGAATAAATCTAAACGAGATTTCGGGATGGCTGACGGCAATTCGCTCAACCACGCCTGCAACGGCATTTGCTTCGGTGACATCCTTTTTGAGAAACTTCATTCTCGCCGGAGTGTTGAAGAAAATATCCGCAACAACAATCGTTGTGCCCACAGGACAACCGGCATCCGAAAAATCAAGTTCCTGACCGCCTGCAATTTCATACCTTGTGCCGATTTCCTCATCAGGTGTTCTGGTGAGGAGCTGAACCTTGGCAACGGCAGAAATCGAAGCCATAGCTTCCCCTCTGAAGCCAAGTGTTCCGATTTTGTCCAAATCGTCGCTGACCTTAATCTTGGAGGTTGCGTGAGAGATAAAAACCTTTTTTACCTCACTTCGTGCAATACCACAGCCGTCATCAGTTATACGGATATAAGTTGAACCGCCGTTTTTGATTTCGACAGTAATATTTTTTGCACCTGCGTCAACGGAATTTTCAATCATTTCCTTAACGACTGAGGACGGACGCTCAACAACCTCGCCTGCTGCAATCAGCTGATATACTTCCTTTGGCAATATATTAATTTGAGGCATTTCGTCACATCCTTTCAGTACAATATTTTAGCCCATAATTTCCTCTGCTTTTTTCTTGAGGTCGTAGAGGGTTTGCATTGCTTCAATCGGTGTCAGAGTGTTGACATCTGTCGCCTTGAGAAGCTCAAGTATTTCATCGGTGGATTTTGCCTTGAAGTTGAACTGAATTTCGTCATCAGTCGGTTCTTCCTCGACAGCCTCCTCCGCCTTAAAATCAATTTCAATTTTGTTTGCTTCAAGCTCTTTGAGGATTGCCTTTGCTCGCTTTGTGACCGCCGACGGAACACCTGCAAGCTTTGCAACCTCGATACCGAAGCTTTGGTCTGCACCGCCGTGAACAATTCTGCGAAGAAAAGTGATGTCATCTCCACGCTTCTTGACGGCGATTGAATAATTGTTTACGCCCTTTAGCATACCCTCCATAGCGGTAAGTTCGTGATAGTGGGTTGCAAAAAGTGTTTTTGCTCCGATTTTCTTCACCACATATTCAAGCACGGCTCTCGCTATGCTCATACCGTCAAAGGTCGACGTGCCTCTGCCGATTTCATCAAGGATGATGAGCGATTTATCGGTAGCGTTCTTCAGAATTGTTGACACCTCGTTCATTTCCACCATAAAGGTTGACTGACCGGTTGCCAAATCGTCCGAAGCACCGACTCTTGTGAATATTGCGTCACAGACAGAAACCTTTGCGCTCCTTGCCGGAACAAAAGAGCCAATCTGTGCCAAAAGAACAATAAGAGCAGTTTGACGCATATATGTTGATTTACCTGCCATATTAGGGCCGGTAATTATTGAGCATTTATTAGCTCCGCAATCAAGGAGCGTGTCGTTTGGAACAAACGGCGAATCGGTGAGCAGAGCCTCAACAACAGGGTGTCTGCCGTCCTTGATTTCGAGTGTGCCGTCCGTTGTAATCTGCGGACAGCAATAATTATTTTTGGTGGCTATCTCGGCAAGAGAAGCAACCGTGTCAAGAGTTGCAAGAGCCTTTGCGGTTCGTTGAATTCTCTCAACCTCACCTGCAACCGTTGTTCTGACAGCACAGAAGGTTTCGTATTCAAGAGCAACGCATCTGTCCTTTGCTCCGAGAACTTTGCCCTCAAGGTCTTTCAATTCCTGAGTGATATATCTTTCACAATTTGTGAGAGTTTGTTTTCTTATGTAGGTTTCGGGAACAAGATGCTTGTACGAATTTGTAACCTCAATGAAATATCCGAAAACCTTGTTGTAGGACACCTTGAGTTTTGGAATTCCCGTTGCTTCCTTTTCCCTGTTTTCAATTTCTGCAAGAACGGAAGCACCGCCCTGCATAATTGTGTGAAGTTCATCAATTTCGGCATTATAGCCGTCCCTAATCATTCCGCCCTCTCGCATAGAAAACGGAGGCTCGTCAACGATTGACGAATTGATAAGTTCGTAGACATCCTGCAAAGTGTCGATATTATTATAAATCGACTTGAGCAACGCCGAATTTGCATTTTGCAAAAGTTCCTTGAGTGCCGGCAATTTTTCAACCGTTGCACAGAGAGAACGGAGTTCCTTTGCATTCGCCGTGCCATATGCGATACGGCTCATAAGTCTTTCAATATCATTAACTCCCGTGAGAAGTTCCTTGACCTCATCACGAAGCATAGGTTCATCAACAAGTTCGCCGACCGCATTCTGTCTTTTGCTGATTTGCGAAACGCTGATAAGCGGTCTTTCAAGCCAAGAGCGAAGCATTCTTTTGCCCATTGCGGTTTTTGTGTTGTCAATAACCCACAAAAGAGAGTGACGCTTGTCCCCTGTCATCATTGAGCGGGTGAGTTCAAGATTTCGTCTTGCACTGATGTCAAGGTTCATAAACTCGGTTTCTTCGTAAAACTCAATCTCTGACGGAGCTTCAAGCTCGTCGGTTTTTCTGTTTTCACGAAGATAGGAAATTACCGCACCGAGTGCAGAAACCGCAGGCTTGCTTTTGCCGAGTCCGAGCGAATCAATCTTTTCCTTGTTCATTGTTTGCAAAATGAGATTTGTTGCATTATCAAAATCAAAGCAACTGTCATCAAGAACTTCAAGTTCTATATCAAGCCTTGACTTAACAAATTTTGAAACCTCGTCAAGCTCATTTGCAAGTGAATTCACCAAAATCTCCTTTGGCGCATAGGTAGAAAGCTGATTGTTGATTTTTTCCTGTTCATCGGTTCTGCCGATTGAAGTGATGTGGAATTCGCCCGTTGACACATCAACAAAGCAAACGCCCGTTTCGTTGTCGCCCTTGCACAGAGCACAAAGATAATTGTTCACCCCGTCATCAAGAATATTGTTTTCAATAACCGTGCCGGGAGTGATGACTCTTACGACATCTCTTTTGACAAGACCCTTTGCCTTTGCAGGGTCCTCGGTCTGCTCGCAAATTGCAACCTTGTAGCCGTATGAAACAAGTTTTGCAATGTAGCTGTCTGACGAATGAAACGGCACACCGCACATCGGTGCACGCTCGCCCTGACCGCAATCCTTGCCTGTAAGCACAAGGTCAAGAACCTTTGACGCAATCTTTGCATCGTCAAAAAACATCTCGTAAAAATCACCCAGACGGAAGAACAAAATAACGCCCGGATAATTCTTTTTTATTTCAAAATACTGTGCCATCATCGGGGATAGCTTTTGTTCCTTTGCCATTTTGTTCACCGTCCTTACGCAATTTTTGAATCAGTAGTTTTTAGAATAAACTAATTAGTGGCAACCACCGCATGTGCAGCAGTCGTGTGTGCAATCGCTTGCAGGGATTTCGCATGTTGCAGGGTCTTGTCCGTCAAAGAACAAACCGATCATCTGGCTGATGTACTGTGCCATTTCTTCCATCTTTGCAGCAGCTTCTGAATACTTCTTCATATTCTCGCCGTCCATAACCTTTGTGTAAAGGTCCTGATATTCCTTTTGGAGTTCTGCGATTCTGTCCTGAGAAGCTTCTTCACCCTTTTCAGCCTCTTGCTGATACTTGAGAGTGATGAGTTGCATCTCCTGCATTTGCTGCTGAAGTGCCTCGTCTGCATCGTTTGCCTTTGCTGCAACCTGAAGTGCCTCAAATCTTGGGTCAGCCTGAATTTCCTTGCCAAGCTCTCTAAGTGCTGATTCTAAACTCATATTAATTCCTTTCTAATTCACCCAACATAACATAGGTGAGCGGCTCTGTTACTTTTATTTTTTGGAAGGTTCCGATGAGCCCCTCGTCACCAACAAATTCTATAATCAAATTGCCGTCTGTTCTTGCGGCAAGATAATTATCACCTTGCTTGCCTTTTCCGTACACAAAGCATTTGAAAACCTTGCCTTTGTGAAGTGCCATTTGCTCGCCCGATATTCTCTCCTGCAAAGCAAGAAGCTCACGCATCCACTTTGACTTTTCCTCATAAGGAACAGGGTCGTCCATTTCTGCAGCAGGTGTTCCCTTGCGGGCAGAGTAGATAAAGGTGAAAAGGCTTGTTGCCTTTATCTCCTCGACAAGCGACATAGTGTCGCAAAATTCTTCATAGGTTTCACCCGGGAAGCCTACAATGATATCGCTTGTAATTGACAGTTCGTCACCCATAAGTTCCTTGGCATAGTTGATAAGCGACAAATACTTCTCTCTTGTATACGACCTGTTCATAGCCTTGAGCACTCTGTCATTTCCGCTTTGGAACGGCAAATGCAAATGAGTTGCAACCTTGTCGCACTCTGCCATAGTTTCAATAAGTTCTTTTGTGCAGTCCTTTGGATGCGATGTCATAAATCGAATTCTGAAATCACCGTCAAGTTCGTTGAGCATACGCAAAAGTTCCGAGAAAGAAACCTTTGGCTCTAAATCCTTGCCGTAGGAATTTACATTTTGACCGAGGAGAGTAATTTCCTTATACCCCTCGTCAACAAGACTCTTGAACTCAGCAACAACATCCTTGACTTCTCGGCTGCGTTCTCTGCCTCGAACATAAGGCACGATGCAGTACGAACAAAAATTATTGCATCCGTACATAATCGGAATCCAAGCCTTTTTGTCATTGTCACGCTTTACGGGAATCCCCTCGGCGATAACACCGTCAACATCGGGAAGTTCAAACACTCTCTTGTTTTTTGTAAGCGCAGAATAAATGAGTTCGGGCACTTTATAAACAACATGAGTGCCGAAAACCAAATCAACAAACGGAAATGATTTTTTGATTTTTTCTGCGATGTGTTGCTGTTGCATCATACAACCGCAAAGTGCGATTACAACATCGGGATTGGCAAGCTTGTACTTTTTCAAAGCTCCGACATTGCCAAACACTCTGTCCTCTGCGTGTTCTCTGACAGCGCAGGTGTTGAAAATAATCAACTTTGCCTCTGTGCGTTCTTCGGTAAAACCGTAGCCCATAGCTTCAAGCATACCCTTGATATGCTCGCTGTCCGCAACATTTTGCTGACAACCGTAGGTGACTACGCATGCAAGAGGCTTTGACGAATATCTTTTTGAGGTAAGTTCATTCACCTTATGGGCAAACTGCTTTTGCACCTCTAATTCTTCGTCCGATACTTTTTTGATATTTGCAGGCATAGTTGCACCTCCTTGCGATAATAGGCAGTATGAAAATGCACTTTTGCATATTAATCCATACTATTTGTTATTATAACAAAAGGCAGGAGCATATTCCTGAATAAACGGTTTCGCCA
>CABQCC010000018.1 GCA_902462495.1 uncultured Eubacterium sp.
TTGTGGCGAAATCGGTAAGGGTGTAATGATTGGTGTTGCTCCGATTTTGGATAGTGCTATGTCACAAAAAATGCAGGAAATTGCAAAAGCAAAGAATATTCCTCATCAAATTGAGGTTATGGGTGGCGGTCACACAGGCACAAATGCCGATGTGATTACAATCAATCAATGCGGAATAAAAACATCGCTCCTTTCAATCCCCGAGAAATATATGCACTCACCGATTGAAATTATTGATACAAAGGATGTTGAAGCAACAGCCGATTTGATTTGCGAATATATCAAGGAAAGTGTGGGTGATGTAAATGCTTAAAGAATTGTGTCTTATTAACGGTGCTTCGGGTAACGAGGACGCTGTCCGTGATTACATCATTTCACAGATTAAGGATTTTTGCGAATACAAGGTTGACAATCTCGGCTCAATTATTGCGTATAAAAAAGGTAAAAAAACGCCTGCACAAAAGATTAGCATCAACGCTCATATGGACGAGGTCGGATTCATTGTTACAGGCATAACCGATGACGGCTATTTGCGTTTTTCAAATGTCGGCGGAATTGACAGTCGAGTTTGCCTTGATCGAATTGTTACGGTTGGCAAAAAAGCTGTTAAAGGTGTTATCGGTGATAAGGCTTTTCATCTCCTTTCTTCTGATGAAAAGGATAGTTGCCCAAGTTTTGACAATTTACTCATTGATATTGGTGCAACCTCAAAAGAGGAGGCAGAACAATATGTGGCACTCGGCGATTTTGCATATTTTGACAGCGATTATGTTGAACTCGGCAACGGTTATATCAAAGCGAAGGCGCTCGATGACCGTATCGGCTGTATGCTGATGATTGAACTTATAAAAAGCGAACTTGAATACGATACCGTATTTTGCTTCAATGTTCAGGAAGAAGTCGGACTTCGTGGCTCAAAATGTACTTCATATGCAGTTGATGCAGATATTGCAATAGTGCTCGAATCCACAACTGCGGCGGATTTGGACGGCGTCAGCGGTGCAGACAGAGTTTGTGTACTCGGTGACGGTCCTGTAATTTCATTTATGGATAACCGTACGATTTATGACCGAGAACTATTTGAACTCGGTTTTGCCGTTGCAAAGGAAAAAAATATTCCTGCTCAAACAAAAACAGCAGTTGCAGGCGGAAACGATGCAGGTGCAATTCAAACAAGCGGTGACGGAGCAAGAGTTATGGCAATTTCGCTCCCGACTCGCTATATTCATTCGGGTGCAAGCGTTGTAAAAGCGTCCGATATAGATGATACAAGGAGATTACTAAAGGCATTGCTACCTAAATTGACTGATTAATCGGATAGGTACGCCTTAATAAATTTATGATAGAAATAATAGACTCAGCAGAACAATTTAACGAATGGACAAAGCGTGACATCTACTCAATCAGGGTGTTGTCATTGCTTGAGTCCTACGGAACAAAATATCATTTTGCAACATTTTATCGTCAGATTATTGACGGCAAAATCACGGCAATTCTCTCACGACTCGACAATGACATAACCCTTGCACTTGATGACGGTTTTGACAATGCGGAATTTGTAAGGTTCTTTTGCATAACGGGGCACGGTGCAATTCTTTGCGACCCGGCATTTGAATTCGGTGCAAAGTATGACGAGGGTATAATTATGTCATGCGAACACAAACTTGAAAGTGTTGTCCACGGAGCAGAAATTGATGAATACCCAAAGCTTATGGAACTTTTCAATTTTATTGATTACAACGGTCAGGATTTCAAGGCTTGGTATGTTGATGTCAGCCACAGAATCAGGCATAACACGGCAAAGGCGTATACCCTCAATGTTGACAGAACAATCGTTTCAAGCGGTATTTTGTCATCAATTTATGACGGTTATGCTGTCCTTACAGCCGTCAGAACGGCTGATGAATTCAGGCGAATGGGCTATGGCGGACAGCTCGTCAAATACATATGCTCGGATGTGAAAAATACCGTCTATATTATGCGTGAGCAGAACTTGAACGAGCATTTTTATAATGAACTCGGATTTGAAAATATTGGAGTATGGAGAATGTACAGATGAATCCTTTTTTTAATATTGATGAAAAAATAGAGACAAAATCTCAAGAGGCACTTGAAAAGTGCAAAGATGCCTTTAAATATATTGATGAAATAACAGAATATAATCAGCTAAAGGTGCAAAAGGCTTTTATTGATAACGGTATATCCGAAAGTCATTTTGCATCATCAACAGGCTACGGCTACGGCGACCGTGGTAGAGAAACTCTCGATAAGGTGTGGGCACAGGTTTTCGGTGCAGAGGACGCTCTTGTTCGTCACAACTTCACTTGCGGAACTCACACCCTTGCAACTGCACTTTTCGGCGTGCTTCGTCCGGGCGATAAAATGCTTTGCGTAACCGGCACACCGTATGATACCATACATAATGTAATCGGCATTTCAGGCGAGGGTATGGGTTCATTAAACGAATTCGGAGTTGAATATGATGAGGTTGCTTTAAAAGACAATGTGCCTGATTTGGAGGCTATCAAAAACGCTGTTGATGACAGCGTGACTATGGTTTATATTCAGCGCAGCCGAGGTTATGAACTTCGTCCGTCGCTCACAGTTGATGTAATTGCCGATATTGTTAAAACAGTAAAGGCTAAAAATCCAAATGTAATTGTTATGGTTGATAACTGCTACGGCGAGTTCACTCAAAAGCTTGAGCCTACCGAGGTCGGTGCTGATTTGATTGCAGGTTCACTCATCAAAAATGCAGGCGGCGGTATTGCGAGCACAGGCGGTTATATCGCAGGCAGACACGATTTGGTCGAAAAGTGCGCATATAGGCTTACTACTCCGGGACTCGGCAAAGAGGTAGGCTGTACTGTCGGTATGAACAGAGAACTTTATATGGGTTTGTTCTTTGCTCCGCACACCGTTGGAGAAGCACTCAAAAGTGCTGTTTACATCTCTGCTCTTTTTGAGGGCTTCGGTTATGATGTAACACCGAAATATAACGAAAAACGAGGCGATATTGTTCAATGCCTCGGTCTTGAAAATGAAGAAAGCCTTGTTGCTTTTTGTCAGGGAATTCAAAGCGGTAGCCCTGTTGACAGCTTTGTTTCTCCTGAACCGTGGGATATGCCGGGTTATGACAGCAAGGTTGTTATGGCAGCAGGTGCGTTTACATTAGGCTCATCAATCGAACTATCTGCCGATGCGCCTATTCGTGAACCGTTTTACGCTTGGATTCAGGGCGGACTTAATTTTCATTCTGCAAAAATCTGTGCTCAACTTGCCGCACAGTCAATGCTCAATAAGGGGTTGTTAAAAAGTGGAATATAACTACAAAGGTATAAAACCGGAAAGTATCGAGCTTCTTTGCCTCAATCGTTTTAATGATTCGAAACCGTTTTATGAGGAACACAAGGAAGAACTTAAACAGGGCATCACCGTGCCTTTAAGACAAATGGTTCTTGATATGTCCGATGTGCTGTTTGATATTGATGACAAAATGTATCTTGACCCTGTCAGAGTTCATTCTCGTATTCACAGAGACACAAGGGGCAATCGTTCAAAAATCAAATACAGAGAAAATATGTGGGTTTTCTTTAGACGATACAAAAAAGAATATCCGTCTGCACCGTTTTATTATTTTGAATTTTATCCAAACAGCTATGGCTACGGTCTTGTTTTTTGGACTTGGAAAGCAAGCGATTTCAGGCTTGTTCATCAAATGATTGTTGAGCAGCCAAAAAGATTCAGAAAAGCACTAAAGGCTTGTGAGGATGCAGGGTTTACTTTTGAAACAAGAGATTTTTACAAGAAAGAAGTTTATCCCGATGCTCCAAAGGATTTGAAACCATATTTGCTTGCGAAAAATTTTTCGTTCACATACAATGGCTTTGATATGAGCCGAATTGCGTCAAGCACAATTATTGACGAAATGAGACTTGCTTTTGATATTGCTCGACCTATGTACGAATTTATGATTGAAGCATACGAAAGAATGATGCTTGAGGGCTTGATTAAACCGGAGGAATAATTGCTATGTTACAGCTTATACTCGGTCGTTCCGGCAGCGGTAAAACTGAATATGTATTTTCGCAGATAAAAGAACTTGTTGAAAACGGTGAGCAAAATATTCTTTTGCTTACACCCGAACAGTATTCGTTTATCAGCGAAAGACGACTCCTGAAAGATTTGGGAGAAAGCAGAGTCAATTCGGTGGAAAATGGCTCTTTTTCCCGTTTATCAAATGAAATTTCACGCAGATACGGCTCAGCTCCGCTTCCTATTCTCATCAAGGGCGCAAAGGCAGTTGTGTTCAAAAAAGCTTGCGAGAATGTAAAGGACGAACTAAAACTTTTTGGCAAAAATACCGATAATGTTGCTTTTGTCAATTCTGCAATCAAGATTTATGACGAAATGAAGTCTTGCCGTGTCGGTGCTCAAGATATTATGCAGGCTTCTGTCAATACCGAAAAAGAAACTTTGTCGCAAAAACTTCACGATATTTCTCTTATTATGTCGTCATATGATTCGTATATTGACGGCAAATATCTTGACGGTGCAAGCGAATTGACCCGACTTTATACAAAACTTATTGACCTTGATTATTTTGTCGGCAGAACTGTTTTTATTGACGGATTTAACGGATTTGTTGCTCAGGAATACAAAATCCTTGAGGTCATTTTGTCTCAGGCAAAGGCTGTTTATGTGACTTTTTGCACCGATTCTCATATTAATAATGACAAATACAATTTGTTTTCTTATGTAAATAACAATATTAATTATTTGAGGGAAGCGGCAAAAAATGCAGGCACTTCTATGCTTGAACCTGTTTATCTTGAAAAAAATTATAGGTTTAATAATAAAGAACTTGTGCTTTCCGAAAAATTTGTGTTTTCAAATGTAAAAAACACTTCCGATGATGTTCCGCAGAATATTGAACTTTATGGTGCAAAGTCACTTACAGACGAATGTGATTTTGTGTCCGACAGAATATCAAAACTTCTTCGTTCAGGCGTCAAAGCATCTGATATTGCGGTTATTTGCAGAGATTTGGATAAATATCAAAAAGAACTTCAGTTTTCTTTTTCAAAATATAACATTCCTTATTTCAATGATGAAAGACAAAATGTTTCATCCGAGCCGCTCATTATGTTTGTAAATTTCCTGATGAGGTGCAGTATATATTCTTTGTCGTCAAATGACATCTTTTCTATGCTTAAAACAGGATTGACTGCTCTTGCCGATGAGGATATAAACGAACTTGAAAATTATGCGTTCATTTGGAATGTAAAAGGCTCAAAGTGGAAAAAGGAGTTTACAAATTCGCCAAAAGGCTTTTTCGAGGAAATGTCCGACAGTGATTTGAAAAAACTTGAAGCAATCAACAAAAGCAGAGAATATGTAGTTGACAGACTTCAAAAATTCAATTCGGCTTGCAAAAAGAAAAATTCTGCCGATATTTGCAAAGCAATTTATTTCACTTTGATTGATTTTTCTGTTGACGACAAACTCCGTGAACTTGCAAAATCCCTTAACGAAAGCGGTAAATCTGTGCTTGCCTTTGAACAGGGCAGAGTGTGGGATTTGCTTATGGATATTCTCGACAAGCTTGCCACGATTTCCGATGATGAAAATATAACTGTTAAGGAATTCTATAAGCTCTTTAATCTTATGATTATGAACGAGGATATAGGAAATATTCCGTCAGGTCTTGACAATGTTCAAATCGGTTCGGCTGACAGAATAAGATGCAACAATCCTTATGCTGTTTTTGTTGTGGGGGCAAATGAGGGCGAATTTCCTCAAAATGTTACTTCGTCCGGCTTGTTGTCCGAAAGTGACAGAAATATTCTTATCGAAAACAAATTCAAACTTTATGCATACGGCGAAACCCTTAATGCACAGGAAAAGTATTTTGCATACATGGCTCTTTCTGCTCCGAGTGACAGATTGTTCGTTTCGTTCAGAAACGGCTCTGCTGACGGTGCCGAAAGTATTATTGTCAGCGAATTGAAGAATATTTTTCCTAATTTGGAGGTTCATTCTGCACAGACTGAATATTCTGTTGCTGTTGCCGAAACAGATGCCAATACTTTTGAAATTCTTGCTTCAAATTTTGAAGATAACACAGAGTTTGTTGCAACATTAAAAGAGTATTTTGCCGAAAAGCCTGAGTTTGAAAGCAGACTTTCAGCAGTTAAGCGTCTTTCAAAAAATGAAGATATAACAATCAAAAATCCCGACTTGGCACGCAAACTTTTCAAAAACGATATGTATTTGTCCGTGTCAAAAATCGAGGATTACTATAAATGTGCGTTCAGATATTATTGCAAATTCGGTCTTAATGCCCGTCCAAGGATTAAGGCTGAAATGAGTCCAATGGAAACAGGTTCTGTTATTCACTATGTTCTTGAATGTGTTGTCAGGGATTACGGCGCAAAAGGGCTTATTGAACTTGATTCTATGCAAATCAATTCGGAAGTCAAAAAATACCTTAAACAATATCTTGAAAGCAAAATGGGCGATTACAGCGAATTTACCGTAAGGTTTAAGTATCGCTTTATGCATCTTTCAAAGCTTATTTCATATGTTGTTTTAAGACTTCGTGAAGAATTCAAAAACAGCGATTTTGAGCCTAAAGCCTTTGAACTTTCAATCGGCAACGGTGAGAAAGACGAAAGCGTAAAATCTCAGGTTATCAATTTGTCGGACGGCGGAACAATTCAAATCCGTGGTTCAATCGACCGTGTTGATACATATATCGAAAACGGCGAACAGTATGTTCGTGTCGTCGATTACAAAAGCGGAATAAAGAAGTTTAAGCTTAGTGATATTCTCTACGGACTTAATCTTCAAATGTTTGTGTATTTGTTCACTCTTTGCAAAAGCGACAATGAACTGTCGGGCAAAGAGGCGGGCGTGTTATATCTCCATTCTGCAAGAAAGATTTACGATGTTTCAAGAAATTCCATTGATTCGAGCGTTTTGAAAAATGATAATGATGCTTACAAAATGGTCGGAGTCGTTCTCAATGATGAAGAAAATCCGATTGCAGAACATATGGAACACGATTTAAAAGGCGAGTTCATTGATGTAAAATGCTCGGCCAAAAACGGCGTCAGCGGAAGCATTGTCAGCCTTGAAGATATGGGCAGGATTTCACGCAAGATTGACAGCTTAATTGAACAGATGGGCGTTGAACTTCATATGGGTAAAATTATGCAAAATCCGGTCAATTCAACAAATCATAACAACACTTGTGAATTCTGCGATTATACATCTGTTTGTGCAAACAGAAAGGAAATTCAATTAAAGGAGATTGAAGAACTTTCGTTTTCCGATACTCTTGAAAAACTAAAGGAGGATGATGCAAATGACTAAATGGACAATACCGCAACAAAATGCCATTGAAGCCCGTGACAGCAACATCCTCGTAAGTGCCGCAGCAGGTTCGGGAAAAACCGCAGTTTTGGTTGAGCGTGTAATAAAACTTATCACAGATGTAAATCTTGATGTGGATGTTGACAAACTTCTTATCGTAACATTTACCAATGCCGCAGCAGCCGAAATGAAAAGCAGAATTGCAAAAGCATTGCTTCAAATTATAAAAGATGACGCAAACAACACAAATGCCCACAAGCAACTTGCACTTTTGCCAAATGCAAGGGTTTCTACCATCGATTCATTTTGTATCGGTCTTGTGAGAGAAAACTTTTTCAATCTTGATATTGAGCAGGATTTCAAAATTCTTGACAATTCCGAAAATGCTGTTTTGGAACAAACCGCAATGGATGAAGTGCTTGATTTTCTATATGAAAATGACGGTGACGAATTCAAGGCTCTTGTTGATATGTTTTCGTCAACTAAGGATGACAAGGGCTTCGCAGAAGTCGTCAATAGAATAAGTCACTTCATTTCATCACAGGCTTTTCCGAACAAATGGCTTGATGAAGTTTGTGAAAAATACAATCTCGATATAAAATTTGAAAATTCGTTTTGGTCAAAATATGTTGTTGAAGAAACAAAGTCACTTTTGAATATTGTTGATGATTTGTTCAAACAGTCCGTGGCAGTTCTGAATGTTGCCGATGAAAAGCACAAAAAGTTGTTTGATGCACTCAGCGATGACCGTTTGATAATTGACAAGTTGATTGAGAATGCCGAAACAGACAAATGGGATGAAATGCTTGATGTAATAAATAATCTTTCGTTCGGCAGATTCCCGTCAGTTAAATGTGATGAAAAAGATTTTGTAAAATCAAACAGAGATTTGTATAAGGATATTATTACAAAATCAATAGCACCGATGTATTCCGTGAACAGCGATGATTACATAAATGACTGTAAGGTGCTGTATCCTGTGATTAAACGGTTGGTTGAAACAGTAAAACTGTATAATCAAAAACAGTATGAAATGAAAAAGGAAATTAATTCGTTCACTTTTTCCGATATAGAGCATTTTGCAATTAATTTGCTGTTTTATCCCGATGAGTCAGGCAAGATATTCAGAACGCCTCTTGCAGATGAACTTGAAGATTCGTTTTACGAAATCCTTGTAGATGAGTATCAGGACACAAATGATGCACAGGATAAATTGTTTGAAATTTTGTCAAACGGCAAAAATCGATTTATGGTTGGAGATGTTAAGCAGAGCATTTATAAGTTCCGACTTGCCATGCCTTTTATCTTCACTAAGAAAAAGGATAGCTACGCTCATTATAAAAAGGGAAGCGGAGAAACATATCAAAAAATTATTTTGAGCAAAAACTTCCGTTCTCGAAAGGGCGTTTGTGATTATGTAAACTTTGTTTGCTCCAACATAATGTCAAAAAAGGTTGGCGGCATTGATTATAATGACGAGGAAATGCTCAATTCTCACGATGACTTTAAGCCTTCCGATGTGCCGTCTGCTCAAATAAAATATGTTTCAACTCCCGACGGTGAGAATACCATCGAATATGAGGCTCGCCAAATTGCCAATCTTATTTTAAAAAAGATTGCAAATAAAGAACAGATTAAAGACGGCAATACATATCGTGATATTCGCTATGGCGATTTTGCAATTTTGTTGAGAAGCGCAAAGACAAAGATGAACGCCGTGACCGATGTTCTTGCACAGTACGGAATTCCGACGGTTGCAAATAATAAGGTCAATCTTTTTGATAATAAAGAGATTGTTATTTTGCTGAATTTTTTGAGAGTGATTGATAACCCGACTCAGGATATTCCGCTTCTTGCAACGCTTATGTCCGTGTTCTATGGCTACACAGCCGATGACATTTCTCAGGCAAAGGTGGATTGCCCTTACGGAAACTTGTATTCAGCCGTTTCAAAATCGGATGTTTTCTCTAAATTCGTTGATGATTTGAAGAAGTATAGGGAATACGCTTCCTCAATGAGCGTTGAAAACTTTGTCAGACAAATTATTGGCGACACTTCGTATTTGTCTGTGATTTCTGCAATGGGCAATCATGAGCAACGGGTGCAAAATGTTATGCTTCTTGTTGACATTGCAAAAAAATTTGACAACGGCGAAAATGTCGGATTGACAGCATTTATCAGATATGTTGACTCAATTATAGAAAACAAGTTCAATGTTGAAAGTGCCTCTGTAAGCGAAGCAGGCAAGGACGCAGTTGCGGTTATGACCGTTCACCGCTCTAAAGGTCTTGAATTTCCTGTTTGTATTCTTGCAGGAGCAAGCGGTAAATATAATAAGGACGATATAACAAAAGGACTTATTCAATTGAATCCGAATCATGGTATCGGTCTAAAGGTTTATGACGCTTCAAGGCTTTGCAGATATAATTCGCTTCAATTCAGCGTTTTAAAGGATATAAATAATTATGAAATGATGAGCGAAAATTTGCGTGTCCTTTATGTTGCAATGACAAGAGCAAAAGAGCAGTTCATAAGTTTTATTTCCGTTTCGTCAAAAGGCGTGGAATCTTATGTTGATTCTCTTTCAAAAAAACTTATCTCTTCAAGTGCATCTTCAGTTCCCGTTATTTCTCCTTTTGTGGTTAAAAAGGTAAACACCGATGCAGAACTGTTGACTCTCTGCGCACTCATTCATAAAGACGGAAAGATTTTGCGTGATATGTGTTCAAAGGACAATATAGGCTTTGATGCACTTGGCGATTTCAAACTCGGCATAGAGATTTTGGACGAAAACAAAAAGCCCGAACAGCAGGAGGAGCAATCAGCTTCATCCAACGCCGAACTTCTTGCAGAACTCAGAGAGAAACTTCAATTTAAGTATGACAGGCTTGAATTGTCTGCATTCACATCAAAACGCACAGCTTCGTCACTTGATGTGGCAGAACAGGATTTCAAGTATCTCACATCTTCCAAGCCTGCTTTTTTGAGCAAATCAAATATGACATCGGCTCAAAAGGGAACAGCTATGCACACATTTATGCAGTTCTGCGATTATTCTGCGTCAAAGAATGACCTTGAAAATGAAATTGAACGATTGGTTTCGATGTCATTTTTGACCGAAGAACAGGCAAACAGCCTTGACAGAAAAAAATTAAGCACTTTGTTCAACGGAGATTTCGCCCAACGAATGTTTGGCAGTGATAATATTTATCGTGAAATAAAGGTTTCGTCATTTGTTCCCGTTAATGAAATTGAGAAAACAGATTATACCGATGAGGTTTTAATTCAGGGTATAGCCGATTGTGTGTTTGAGGAAAACGGCGAACTTGTGCTTGTCGATTACAAAACAGACAGGGTAGACTCTGAAGAAGAATTGCTCGAAAGATACAAAAATCAAATTGCTTTTTACAAAAAAGCAGTGGCAAAAACATTAAATAAACCGGTAAAAGAGGCGCTTCTTTACTCGTTTTCACTAAATAAAGTGTGTATTTACAAATAAATTGAAAAAAACACTTGCATTTTGTGTTAAACTTTGTTATAATTCTTGCGTTATAAGATTTAGTTGATAACAGCTATATTCTTTCGACTATCGGCAATTTAAGCGAGGTGAAAGTAATGAAAGACGGAATTCATCCTGAATATAAGGCATGCACAGTTAAGTGTGCTTGCGGTGCAACATTTGAAACAAAGAGCACAAAGGGCGATATGAAGGTTGATATTTGCTCAAAGTGTCACCCATTCTATACAGGTAAGCAAAAGCTTGTAGATACAGGTGGACGTGTTGAAAGATTCAACAAGAGATTTGCCAAGAAGGGCTAATCAAAAAATAACGGCAACAGTTGGTATGACCTCTGTTGCCTTGTTTTTTCTTTTGGAGGAAGTATGGAAGAGTACAGAACCGTGGAAATAGCTGCCGATGATTTTTTTATAGAAAAAAAGTCAAAGTTCATCGGTTATGCAAAACCTGTTAAAACCGCTGAGGAAGCAACAGAGTTTATTTCACAAATCAGGTCAAAGCATTGGGATGCAACTCACAATGTTTATGCCTATGTTTTGCGTGAAAACAATACCCAACGATATAGCGATGACGGAGAACCGAGCGGAACGGCAGGTGTTCCAATGCTCGATGTTTTGCTCAAGGAAAATCTTGTTGATGTTTGCGTTGTCGGCACACGATATTTTGGTGGAACTCTCCTCGGTGCGGGCGGTTTGGTTCGTGCATACAGCCACACTTCAAAAATTGCCGTTGAGGCGGCACATATCATCACTATGGCAGAATGTGATGTGATGAGCGTTGCGGTCGATTATTCGTTCTATGAGAGAATGAATATTCTTTTGTCCGATTTTTCCGCAAATATCAAGGACAGCGATTTTGCAGACAATGTAAAAATCACTTTTTCAATAAAAAAAGACAGGGTAGATGCTTTGCAAGCAAAACTCACCGATGTCAGCAACGGAAAATATATTCTTGAATATATCGGTTCTGAATTTGCACAGGTATAATAAAAAACAGGAGGTCGAGTGACTTCCTGTTTTATCTGCTTTATTGGTTGACGTTGATTACATTTATTTCGGGATGATTGAACAGCCTGAAAGGAAATTCTGCGTTTCCGAGTCCTCGTGAAACAATCAGCTTCGGTCTGTCACCAAAAGAGCCTTTTGCATATTTCGGAAACAGTCCTTGACCGGGCGAAAACACAGGACCGATGAACGGCAGGCAAAATTGACCGCCGTGGGCGTGCCCTGATAATTGCAGGTCAAAGTCATATTGCCTGTAATTCATTTCTTTTACATTTTCAAAATTTTCCGGGAAATGCGAAAGCACGATTTTAAATCCGTTGTTTTTTTCCAATTCTGCAAAATACGGCGACATATCTTTGTAAACAAAAGTTCCGTTCTTGCGTGCTTTGTAGTCGTCAAAATCCGCTTGGTTTTCATCAAGTCCGAGTATGCCGACATCAAAGCCTTTATCATCATAAACAGAAACTCGGTTCAGCAAAACAATAAAACCGATGTCCGACAGCTCTTGCATTATGCTTTCAAAGTTTTCAAGCCGTCTTTCGTGGTTGCCTGTGATGTAGTAGACCTTTGCAATTTTCACAAGTTCTTTGCCAAAGGTGAGCATTTTCTCTTTGTTTTTGCATCGGTCGTTTATATAGTCACCCGTTATGCAGATGATGTCAGGATTGAGCTCTTGCGTTTTTTTCAGCACCTTGTCAAAAGGTTTTGAGTGTAGGTCGCTTAACTGAACAATTTTCAGACTTCCACAGTCGTCGGATTTTATATTATATTGAGTTATGTCAATAATATTGTTTTGCAGATACAAAAAAATAATTATACCTGCAAGAACAATCAAAGCGATTGCCGTAATCAAGATATATTCCATAAAACACCTCTTAAATATGATACATTTTTATTTTTTGTCCGTCAAGATAAAAAAATAAAGGATTTTTGATATTTTTTGAGTATAGTATATATGGATAGAAGTTTTAAGTTATATTTTGTCGAAAGGAGAGAGTAAAATGGACAAGTGTATTCGTCAAATTTCCGAGGAAAACGAAAAGAAAATTTTGTCACCGCTTGCGTGCCTTTCATCGCAAAGTAAGGGCAGATTGAGAGAAGAACCCGATTGTGAAATAAGAACCGCATTTCAGCGTGACCGAGACAGAATTATTCATTCACAATCTTTCAGACGATTGAAGCATAAAACCCAGGTGTTTCTTGCTCCGTCAGGTGACCATTACAGAACCCGACTTACACATACTCTTGAAGTTTCGCAAATTGCAAGAACCATTGCCCGTGCACTTCAACTCAACGAGGATTTGACAGAGGCAATTGCACTCGGTCACGATTTGGGTCATACACCTTTCGGACACGCAGGTGAAAGAGCACTTGCAAAGCTTTCTCCAAACGGTTTCAAACATTATGAGCAGAGCGTTCGTGTTGTTGATATTTTGGAAAAGGACGGAAAGGGTTTGAACCTCACCGATGAAGTCAGAAACGGTATTTTGTGCCATACGATAGGTGAGGACGCCTATACCCTCGAAGGTCAAATTATTCGTATTGCGGACAAAATTGCGTACATCAATCATGATATAGATGATGCTATAAGAGCAGGAGTTATGAACGAGGAGGATATTCCTCTTGATATAAGAATGAGTCTTGGTATGACAAAGAGCGAGCGTATTAACAATATGGTGCTCAATGTAATTGCCAATACCGATGACAAGAAAATTCTTATGAGCGATGACTTTTGGGAACTTTTCAATGATTTGCACGACTTTATGTTTGTTGCTGTTTATAAAAATCCTGTTTGTAAGGGCGAGGAAGTAAAAGCCGTTTCAATGCTTGAACAGATTTATGAGCATTATTCCAAATTCCCTGAGGAAATGCCGGAGCAGTATGTCGGCATTGCTGAAAAAGAGGGAGTTGACCGTGCCGTGTGCGATTACATAGCAGGTATGAGCGATAATTATTCTGTTAAAGTGTTCAATCAGTTATATGTTCCTAAATTTTGGATAGAATAATTTATATGTATTAATTTACGGAAAGGAGTTTTGATTATGCCGTCACTTTCGGACAGCTTTTTACAGGAACTTCGGCTTAAAACAGATGTTGTTGATTTGATTTCAAGCTATGTTTCTCTCAAAAAACGAGGTAATACCTATGTTGGCTTGTGCCCGTTTCATAATGAAAAAACTCCGTCATTTACCGTTTATGAAAATACGCAGAGCTTTTATTGCTTCGGTTGCGGAGCAGGCGGCGATGGTGTAAGTTTTATGCGTAAAATAGAAAATCTTGACTATATTGATGCCGTCAAGCTTCTTGCCCAAAGAGCAGGTATGCAAATGCCCGATGACGGCTACGATGATTCTTTGTCAAAAAAACGCAGAACTGTTTTGGAAATCAATCGAGAAACCGCAAGGTTTTATCACAATTATATGATGAGTGAGCAGGGAAAGGTCGGTTTGCAGTATTTCTTGAATCGTGGACTTTCTCAAAAGACTATTCGTCATTTTGGTTTGGGTTACGCTCCAAATAAGTGGGACGAGCTGTTGAAGCACCTCAAATCAAAGGGATATAATGTTTCCGATATGCTTGCGGCAGGCGTTGTCAGAAAAGGCGAAAAGGGATATTACGATTATTTCAGAAACCGAGTTATGACACCTATAATTGATGTCAGGGGCAATTTTATTGCTTTCGGCGGTCGTGTCCTTGACGACTCAAAACCGAAGTATATCAACACTTCCGACACTTTGGCGTATAAGAAAACAAATGAAGTTTTCGGTCTTAATTATGCAAAGGACAGCGGAAAAGACAGTCTGATTTTGTGTGAGGGCTATATGGATGTCATTGCAATGCACCAAGCAGGTTTTACAAACGCTGTGGCAGGCTGTGGCACCGCTTTGACCAATGAACAGGTTAGACTTCTTTCCCGATATGCAAAGGAAATCATACTTGTTTATGATAACGACGAGGCAGGTCAAAAAGCACTTAACAAAGCTATTTCGCTGTTTGACCAGGTCGATATTGAAATAAGTATACCAACACTCAGCGATGGCAAAGACCCTGATGAGATTATAAAAAATGTCGGACGGGCACGGTTTGCCGATATGCTCGAAAATTCGTCAAATGAGGTTGAATTTGCGATTATGAAACTTCGCAGAGATTTTAACTTGCAAACAACTCAGGGCAAAAGTCAGTTTGCAGGCGAAGCTGTAAAGATTCTTGCAAATGCAACGCCGATTGAACAGGATTTGTATTTGTCCCGTCTTGCCGACGAACTCGGAATTGAAAAGAGAGCACTTCAAGCACAGCTTGTTGAATACAGCACTCGTGTGGCGAAAGGCAGAAAAAAGCGAGAGTATAACAAAATCATTGATGACGATTTGCGTAAAACTCGTAAGGAGAGTTTTGAAGCCGATACTTCAACCGTGTCGCTCAAGGCACAGGCAAGAGTTATCGGACTTCTTATGACTTATCCCGATTGCTATTCTTTGTGCAATGATTTAAGCTCCGATGAATTTACGGCAGGCTTTTACAAAAAGGCTTATGAAACCGTTTCGCAACGAATCAGGGATAACTTATCACTTGAATTGATAATGTTCAACGAAGTGTTTACAGATGATGAAATGGGCAAGTTTACACGCCTTGTTTCGGCTTCGCAGAACAGCTCAAACCCTAAAAAGGAATTCACCGATTGCATTAATGTAATCGATAATGAATATAAAAAACAAAATTCAAAAAGCACTTCTGAAATGAATGATGATGACTTCAGAAACTTTTTTAACCAAAAGAATACATAACACGAGGAGATTATTATGGAAAAAAAGCAAGCACCTATGACAGAAGCAGAAAAGAAAGAAAATGCGTTTAAAAAAATAATCGAAAAGGGCAAGCAGGCAGGTCACCTCACAGCACAGGAAATCGACAACCTTATTGTTGAACTTGACCTTGATGTTGATGAACTTGAAAAGCTTAACGACCAAATCGATTCAAATAACATCAGCATTATTGATGACTTTTCATCAGAAGCACTTGATGGTATTTCTCTTGAAGTTGACCTTCCAAAGGAAACAGACGCCGCCGATTCTGTTGCAGTTAACGACAGTGCTCAGATGGACGACCCGGTAAAGGTTTACCTCAAGGAAATCGGCAGAATTCCTCTTTTGACAGCTGAGGAAGAAATTGAACTTGCTATGAAAATAGCAGATGATGACGAAAATGCAAAGAAGCGTCTTGCAGAAGCAAATCTTCGTTTGGTTGTCAGTATTGCAAAGAGATATGTGGGCAGAGGTATGCAGTTTCTTGACCTTATTCAAGAGGGTAACCTCGGTCTTATTAAAGCAGTTGACAAGTTTGATTACACAAAGGGCTTTAAGTTCTCAACATATGCAACATGGTGGATTAGACAAGCTATCACAAGAGCTATTGCCGACCAGGCAAGAACAATCCGTATCCCTGTTCATATGGTGGAAACCATCAACAAGGTAAAGAAAGCGCAGTCACAGCTTCTCCACCTCAACGGTCACGAAGCAACACCTGAAGAAATCGCAGAATATCTTGAACTCCCTGTTGATAAGGTAAGAGAGATTATCCGTGTTTCACAAGAACCTGTATCACTCGAAACCCCTATCGGTGAGGAGGAAGATTCTCATCTCGGCGACTTTATTCCTGATGACGATGCGCTTGCACCGGCTGATGCCGCATCTATGAGCCTCCTTAAGGAGCAACTTGCAGAGGTGCTTAAAACTCTCACCCCAAGAGAGGAAAAAGTGCTCAAACTTCGTTTCGGTCTTGAGGACGGAAATCCAAAAACACTTGAAGAAGTCGGCAAGGAATTCAATGTAACTCGTGAGCGTATTCGTCAGATTGAAGCTAAGGCACTCCGCAAGCTTCGCCACCCAACAAGAAGTAAGAAATTAAAGGACTTTTTAGACTAATGAAAGAAGAAAAAATTAAAAGAATAAATGAACTTGCTCACAAATCCAAAACTCCTGAGGGACTCACCGAGGAGGAAAAGGAAGAACAGGCGATTTTAAGACAGGAATATATTAATTCGTACAAAGCAAGCCTCATCGGTCAGCTTGAAAACACATATATTGTTCGTCCTGACGGAACAAAAGAACACCTTGAAAGAAAAAATAAAAAATGGGAAAATTAATTATTATGGAGGGCTTGGACGGTAGCGGAAAGTCTACCCAATCCGACCTCCTTGAAAAGTATATTGTTCAAAATAATATTGAATATAAAAAGATTAAACTTCCGGATTATGACAGTCCGTCAAGCACACTTGTAAATATGTACCTCGGCGGAGAATTCGGCACGGATGCTTCGGATGTAAACGCTTATGCTGCATCTGCGTTTTATGCTGTTGACCGTTTCGCTTCTTTCAAACTGAAGTGGAAAGAGGATTACGAAAACGGAAAACTTATTCTTGCCGACAGATATGCAACATCAAATCTTATTTATCAAACAGAAAAGATTGATGAAAACAAGTGGGATGAATATATCGAATGGTCAGAGGATTTCGAGTATAACAAAATCGGAATTCCTCGTCCCGACCTTGTAATTTTTCTCGATATGCCTGTTGAAATTTCTCAAAGGCTTATGACCTCACGCTATAACGGCGATGAAAACAAAAAAGATGTTCACGAGGCAAATGTGGCATTCCTCAATGCTTGCAGAAAGTCCGCACTTTATGCCGCCAAAAAACAAGGCTGGGCGATTGTTGAATGTTCGGACGGCGAAAATCCTTTGCCGATTGATGTCATACACAACAAAATCGTTCAGATTGTAGAAAAGGAAATTAACAATGCTTGAATTTAAAAAGCCTGAAATAACCGATAAACAATGGGTGAATGACTGTCTTGTACACGCAAACAGTATGAACTGTGAGTATACTTTCGGCAATTTATTTATTTGGAGCTCTGCATATTCAACGGAGATTTGCAGATATAAAGATTTTTTGATTTGCAGATGGGGCAAGGACGATGATATTAATTATTCTTTGCCGCTCGGCGAGGGTGATTTTACCGACGCTGTTTCTGCAATAATTGAATATGCAAAATCAAATGGTGAAACTCCTGTTATTTATGGCATTACCGAGGGTTATCTCGGTCTTATGCAGGAGGCTTTTACAGGTAAGTTTACTTATAAATATGATGAAGGCAACAACGATTATATTTATTCAACAGAAAAAATGGCTTCTCTTTCAGGTAAGAAGTATCACGGCAAGCGAAATCATATAACTAATTTTAAGAAAAACAATCCCGATTGGTCGTTTGAAAAAATCTCCAAGGATAATATAGATGAATGTCTTGCACTTCATTCAAAATGGATTGAAAACAAAGACCCCGATGATGAAGATTATTCGTGGGAATTCGAGGCAGTAAAAAAGGCTTTTGAGTATTTTGACGAGCTTGATATGATTGGTGGACTTATCAGAGCTAACGGCGAAGTTATCGCTTACACTCTCGGCGAGCCGCAAATGAACGGTCATTGCTTCGTTTCTCATTTTGAAAAAGCTCCTGCCGATATGATTGGCGCTTATCCTATCATCAATCAGGAATTTACCAAAAACTGCCTTATGCAGTATGAGTATGTAAACAGAGAAGAAGATTTGGGCATTGAGGGACTTCGCAAAGCAAAGCAATCCTATCATCCCGAAATTTGGCTTGAAAAGTGCACGGCAATTTATAATGATTAAGATAACAAAAAGTGTAGATGATATTGCTCCGTTGTGGTCTGAGGCATTCGGCGACAGTAGAGAAGATATTGTTTTCTTTATTGAAAATATAAAAAATGCAAGGTGCTTTGCATATTATGAAAACGGCAAAGCAGTCAGTATGCTGTATCTTGTTGATTGTTTTCTTGACGGCAAGCAGTCGCATTATATCTATGCGGCTTGCACAACAGAAAATTGCAGAAAAAAAGGATATATGAGTGCTCTCATTAAGCATTGTATTGCCGAATTTGATGAGGTGTGCCTTATTCCGGCTAACGAGAAATTAATTGAATACTACAAAAAACAAAATCTGACTTTTGAGTATTCTGTTGATAAATTGAAATTTGATGAGTGCAAGGAGTTGATTGACGAATACCTGTACGCAGGTTGTTCGCTTGATACACCGCTTGTGTTTTCAAACAAAGGGGAATAATTATGGTTTATGTATTTTTAGCAGACGGCTTTGAAATTATCGAGGCATTGTCACCGGTTGATATGCTTCGCCGTGCAGGAGTTGAGGTTAAACTTGTCGGAGTTACAAGCGAGATTGTTGCATCATCTTGCGGTGTTGCAGTCAAAACCGATATGATGATTGATGATTTCGATTTTTACGATGTAGAAGCTATTGTGCTTCCGGGCGGTATGCCGGGCACACTTAATCTTGAGAATTCACAGTCCGTGCAAAAGATTATTGACAATGCAAGCAATACAAATGCGTTTATTTGTGCAATTTGTGCAGCTCCGTCAATTCTCGGACACAAGGGACTTTTGAAAGAAAAAGAAGCTACTTGCTTCCCAGGATTTGAAAATGCTCTTGAGGGTGCTGTCCTTTCTGACAAATACGTTGTCACAGACGGCAAGTATATCACTGCAAGAGGGGCAGGCGTATCAGTTGACTTCGGTCTTGAAATCATAAAACAACTTCGCACAGAGGAGCTTTCAAATGAAATCAGAAGCCAAATTCAGTGCAGATAAAAAAGAGCTTCGCTCATACATAAAATCTAAGCGAAAAACTATTGAGAACAAAGCTGAAAAAGACAGCCTTATTTCACAAAATCTTTTGTCGCTTGACGAAATAAAAAATGCCGACACGGTTTTGTGCTATCTTTCTCTTGATAATGAAGTTTGTACAGACGAAATTGTCACCGCTTTGCTCAATATGGGCAAAAAAGTCGGTGCGCCTTATTGCGTTGATAACGACGGCAATATGGATTTTTATTATATAACCGATTTTGATGATTTGAGGATTCAGTCGTTCGGTGTTCGTGAACCTGTGCTTGAAAAATGCGAAAAGATTACATCTTTTGATAACGCTGTTATTATATTGCCCGGTCTGTGTTTTGATAAAAACAGCAATCGTCTTGGATACGGAAAAGGGTATTATGACAGATTTTTGCAAATTCACTCTTTAATTTCTGTTGGTTTGTGTTATAATAGCCTTATTGTAAAAAAAGTACCAACAGATATGTACGATAAAAAAGCGGATATTATCGTTACTGAAAATGATATAATAAAAACAAACGGAGGGAAAAATGGATAAATTCGGTTTTAACTCAAATGAAAATAAGAACAACCCTGATTTCTATTTTTCAAACAGCGAGAGTGCTCCTGTTAAACATACAAATAACACTCCGACCAAAACAAATGCAAGAAAAAAGAAAAAGCCGTCAAGCGGTGTAGGTTCAACCTATCTTTTCTTTATCATTGTTATTTGCGTGTCGGTGGTAGTTTCTATTTATGCAATCTTTTGTATGAATGATATTTTTGCTATTACCAAGACAAAATCAAATGTAACCGTGTCTTATTCTCAAAAGATTGAAGATGCTGATGAAGCAATTGATATTCTTTCTGATAAAGGACTTATCAAATGCAAGAA
>CABQCC010000019.1 GCA_902462495.1 uncultured Eubacterium sp.
TGGCGACAAGAAGTCGGTGAAAGATTAACCGCACGTTCATACAAAGTGCACTCGTGCGTTTCGTAATTTACAATCAATCCGCCGCCATCATAAATCTTGCTGTTTTCCTGCCTGCCGTTACCGTTGTACAAAGTAAAACGGCGAAGCTGCGCTTTAACTCTCGACACCATTTCAAGCGGATTGAACGGCTTTGTTATATAATCGTCCGCACCGAGCGACAGTCCGAGAATTTTATCGCTGTCCTCAACCTTAGCCGTAAGCATAATAACGGGAAAGTTCAAATTTTGCTCTCTGATTTTGCGAAGTATCGAAAATCCGTCGGTTCCGTCAATCATAACATCAAGAAGTGCCAAATCAATCTGCTTTGAAAAAATGCAATCAACCGCACTCTTTGAATCATAAAACTTATATACCGTAAATCCCTCGTTTTTCAAAAACAATTCAACAAGGTCGGCAATTTCCTTTTCATCATCAACTACAAGAATGTTCATATCTTATCCTTTCAAGCGTATTTTAGCACACAAACGCCCGCAAAACAATGATTAATTAAAAAGACGAACAGGATTAAACCCGTCCGTCTGAATAATTTTATTTGGTTTTAACTTTTTTGGTATTACTCCATGGTGAGTAAACCTTTTTGCCGTTGATGGTTTTGTATGCTCTGACACGAACATAATATGTTTTCTTTGACTGAGCGGTGGTTACTGTCTTTGAAAGGTACTTTGATTTTACAGACTTTGTTTTGTAATTCTTTGAGAAATTCTTATATGTAGACCACATCACCTGATAGCCCGAAGCTCCGCCGACTTTGCTCCAAGATGCCTTAATCTTTTTCTTTGAAGTTGACTTTGCGGAATTCAACTTTGGCTTTGCGATTGAAGTGCTTTGTGAAACAACCGCACCAAACGGAGAATATGTCTTTTCGCTCTCATCAATTTGGTATGCACGAGCCTTGAAGTTGTACTTTTTGTTTGTTGCAAGACCTGTCACCGAGCAAGTGTTTGTGTTTGGATTTGTAATATTTTTGCAAAGCACATACTTCTTTGACGAAGCATCGTACTTGAAAATCTCATAGCCGTTTGCGGCAGTTTGCTTGTCCCAAGTGAGGGTGACGGAATTGTTTGAATAAGCCGAGACCTTGAGATTTACTGCTCCGACAGCGGTTTCAACCTTAACCGTCTCGCTGTAAGCGCCCATAAAGTTCACACCGTTTACATTTGTGTAAGCGGCAATGCGAACATTGTTTACAGAACCCGGCATAAGACCGTTAAGAACTGTTTTTGAATTGGAATAAGTGCCGAGATTTGTCCACTTGCCGTTCTTTTGAATTTGAGCAATGTATCCGCTTGCACCGTCAACAGCAGACCAAGACAATTCCGCACTTGTGGTTTTGACATCGGAAAGTTCAATATTTTTAACGGTGTCGGGAACAATGTTAAAGCTCTTTGTGAGATTGAGCATACCCTCATAAATGCCTGTACCTAGAACATTTACGGTAGCCTTGCCGACCGATGAATTGTTTTGATACGAAACGGTGTATTCAATACCCTCGGTGAGAATATTGTCGCCATATCTGACAGTCAATTCGGGAGTACAGCTATATCCCGAATAAATTTGATTCGGAATATCCGCAATTCTGACCGATGACGAAATATCACCGCCGTACATAAAGTTGCAATCAAACACCTTGTCTGCAATACCCGGAATTCTTCCTGTTGAGGTGTACTGCCAAATTTTGAAATCGCCTGTGTAATTGGTATTTTTAGTATAATGTGCAAGCCAAACATCATAGCCTGCGTTTTCTATAACCTCGTGGTCAATATTTTTTGAGAGGAAAGTTTTGTTTGCATAAACCATAGCATCATAGCCCGCACTTTTGATTGTGTTGCAAAATGCAAGTGTGATGTCGGTCATTTTTGTTTTATTGAGTTCACCGTTTTTCCAAGCGGAATCAAGTCTGCCTGTCTTTACTCCTGCAAATTCGTAGTCAAAAACAATAGGCATATCAAGGCTGTAGCCTCTTACAATATTAAGGATATAATTGGCTTCCTCAACAGCCTCGTCCGTTGTGATTGCCTGTGAATAAATATATGCTCCGACAGGGATTCCGTAAGCCTGTGCATTTCTGATATATTCGGCAAATTTTGCATCTCGTAGAAGCGTGCCCTTGTCACCGTAGCCACGATAAGCCGCACGCAAAATCGCAAACTCAACGCCTGCGTTTTTAATCGCCGACCAATCAAGATTGCCGTTGTGATACGAAACATCAATGCCGTATCGAATTTTCGTATTCGCAAACCTATCCTGATGAGTGTAAGTTTGATACTGATAATTTTTATCAGGAAAAATGCTTCCGCTTGTAAATGCCGATGCCGTAATCGGTGTGACAAGCATTGTACCTGCAAGAAGCAATGACATTATTTTTTTAATAGATTTTTTCATTTAATCTCCCTTTTTTGCGGACATTATCCACCGTGTGATTTATTTTTTAATGTACCAATAGTTTTCGTCTGTTTTTTTGTTAATTCCGTCAACCTTGCCCTTGTCGCTGAACTGCCACAAGTCATAATCACCGCTGTAAGACACGGTGTCGTTATAATCGGCAACCCATATGTAAACGGAATTTGAAAGTTCGCTCATTTTGAAATTGCTTTTGAACATAAAAGACGAGGCATAAAGTCCGCTTTGATAGCCTGCGTCCTCAATTTCTTTGCAAAAAGTGTTTATGAGCTTTACATTTTGTTTTTTGTCAAGCTGTGTAGAATAGAGTCTGCCTGTGTGTTTGCCCGATGAGGTAGGATATTCAAAATCATAAAAAACAGGCAAAGAAATGTTGTATTTTTTTATGACATCAAGGGTGGCTTGCGCTTCTTCCCTTGCTTCGTCCTCATTGACCGCCTGGGTGTAAAAATACACTCCGACAGGTATACCGACCTTGTTTGCACCACGCAAGTTCTTTTCGGCATTTTTGTCGATACAAACATTGCCTTTTTCATATCCACGATAACCGACTCTGATTATTACAAAATCAACCTCGTTTTTCAGTTTTTTCCAATTGATTTTACCGTTATGGTGCGAAACATCCACTCCGTAGGCGGCTTCCTTGTCTATCCCCAAAAGCGGATTTGGCAATTTTCGACCCGTATGCGACACGGAAATTGACACCAGTGCCACAATCACGGCAAGCAAAACCGCTGTGACCGACACAATCAACTTTTTTCGCTTTTCCTTTTGCTTTTTGGAAATGCGGGTTTTTGTTCGTTTTTTCTTTTTTGTTGCTGGCATATATGCTCCTTTGTGGAAATTATATCATATAAAAGAACAAATTTCCACAGGAAAATTAAGACAAAAACTGCCGCAAACAAAAATGCTTACGGCAGAGCTTTTTACATTTTATGTTAGATTGATACCTCGTGTGCGATATTGTAAAGGTTCATATCAATAGTTTTCTTCATATTGAGTGCTTCAAAAATGTCGTAATCAACAACATCTTCCTTTTGAGCTGCAACAACTCTGTTGCCGATATTGTTCATAAGAAGCTTTACGGCATAGTTGCCCATACGGGTAGCCATAACTCTGTCCTTAACGGTTGGATAACCGCCACGCTGTGTATGGCCGAGAACAGTTGCTCTTGATTCAACGCCTGTTTCGTCCTGAATGTGCTTTGCAAGTTCATGAACATCAACTCCGCAACCCTCTGCAACAATGATGATGAAGTGCTTTTTGTCTGTTCTTTGAGTTTTTCTCATTCTCTCGATAACATGCTTTTCGATGTCAACCTCAACCTCAGGAATAAGGATTGATGTTGCACCGCAAGCGATACCTGCATTGAGTGCAAGATAGCCTGCACGTCTGCCCATAACTTCGATAACGGCACATCTGTCGTGAGATTCTGAGGTGTCACGAATTCTGTCTACCATATCCATAATAGTGTTAAGGCAAGTGTCGTAACCGATTGTGTAATCACAGCAAGCAATATCATTGTCGATAGTGCCCGGAACGCCTACGCAAGGGATTCCTCTTTCGCTGAGGTCACGAGCACCACGGAATGAACCGTCACCGCCGATAACAACAACACCCTCAATACCTTTTTCACGGCAGGTGCGTACAGCTTTACGCATACCCTCTTCTGTAGCAAATTCTGTGCTTCTTGCAGAATAAAGAATTGTACCGCCACGGTTGATAATGTCGGATACCGAACGCAAATCCATCTCTATAAAATCGCCGTTGATAAGACCGTTGTAGCCTCTTACAACACCGTAAACCTTAACTCCGTTTTCACACGCTGTTCTTACAACTGCACGAATGGCAGCATTCATACCCGGTGCGTCGCCGCCGCTTGTTAAAACTGCGATAGTTTTCATAATATTTTCCTCCGTTCAAAAATACAAATATATAATTGAATTTATAGCTGATTAACAATGAGCAAAAGCCCATATAATAAATCTATTTTACTTAATATTATATATAATGTCAAGTGTCAAAAATACTAAAATCTAACGGCAACATTGCCCTCACCTAGTATATTTTTTAAAGTTTTTACAAGATTATCGTCATATTTTACAAAATTCTGCGTTTGAGCCTTAATATATTTCTGCTCGTCCTCAAGATAATAATACATCGGGAAATCACCCTTGTGCCCTGCCAAAACGGTTTTCACTTCTGCGATTCGGTCGTCATTTTTCGACTTAAACCGCAAGAACAAGCCGTTGCGTTTTTGTTTTTGTTCAGCGCCGACAGCCGTATCAACAGTCGGTTTGACAACTGCGTTGACAAGAATTTTGGGTTCTTTTTCCTCCTCAATTGACACAGTTCCCGACACCGCAACAACATTGTTGGGTGTAATCATTTCGCCGTATTTTGCAAAAATCTTTGGGAACAGCACAATTTCAACCGTGCCGTACAAATCCTCAAGCGTTACAAAAGCCATACTCATATTGCTTGTGCGTGTTTGCTTGACGGAAATTCGGGTAATCGTGCCACAAAGTTTGACGGTTGAACCGTCTTTAATCTGTGACATTTCCTTGCCTGCCTCAAGCACATCATAAGTGCGAACACAGCCTGCCTTTTTAACATAACCGTCATACCTATCCATCGGATGCCCCGACAGATACAGCCCCGTCATTTCCTTTTCCATTTGCAAAAGTTCCGATTTTGGGAACTCGTCAACTCTCGGAAGTTCAAAGTTATCGCTGAAATCATCGCTTATATCGAACAGTCCGACCTGACCGTACATAGTGCGACGATATTTTGCTTCGATATTGGTCAAAATCACAGGAAGTGCGCTGAGCATTTGTCTGCGATTTGCGCCCAAACCGTCAAACGCACCGCACTGAGCAAGCGCTTCAACTGCACGGCGGTTGAATTTTCCGCCTTGAAGCCTTGTGCAAAAATCAAATATATCCTTGAATTTGCCGTTTTTTCGTTCTTTGATTATATCCTCAATGAAATCGTTGCCAAGATTTTTTATGCCCAAAAGACCGTAATTAATCACTCTGTTGCTACCTGCCGTAAAGCCTTTCATAGAGCTGTTTATATCGGGCGGAGCAAGGCGAATTCCAAGCCGTTTGCACTCTGCGATATAGCGTGCCACCTTGTTGGAATCCTCCAAAACAGAGGTGAGAAGTGCCGCCATAAACCTTGACGGATGATATTTTTTGAGATAAGCGCAACGATAAGCCACAAGTGCATAGCACGCTGCGTGAGATTTGTTGAAAGCATATGATGCAAAGTCGCTCATTTTGTCAAAAATTCCGTTTGCAACATCGCTTGAAATTCCGTTTTTTGCACAGCCGTCAACAAAGGAAGCTCGCTCCTTTTCCATAACATCGTGCTTCTTTTTGCTCATTGCACGGCGAACAACATCCGCCCTGCCGAAACTATAACCCGCAAGTTCACGGAATATCTGCATAACCTGTTCCTGATACACCATACAGCCGTAGGTATTTTTCAAAATCGGCTCAAGCATCGGCGTGTCATAGGTAATGTCCTGCGGATTGTTTGAATTGTGCACAAAAGTGTCTATCTGACTTGCCGGACCCGGTCTGTAAAGTGAGGTTGCGGCAATCAAATCCTCCAAGCCTGTCGGCTTCAAATTGGTGAGCATCTGCTTCATTCCCGATGATTCAAACTGGAATATTCCCTCCGTTTGACCTCGTGAAAACAGCTTATACACCTCGGCGTCATCAATAGGAATTGTGTTTATATCAACTCCGCTTGCTTTTGCCGCATCATCAATCACGGTGAGTGTGCGAAGCCCCAAAAAGTCCATTTTCAGCAGTCCGAGTTCCTCAAGGGTGGTCATAATATACTGCGTGACAACCAAATCATCATTCATTGCAAGCGGAACATATGACGACACCGGGTCGTGGGTGATAACCACGCCTGCTGCGTGAGTTGATGTGTTTCTCGGCATACCCTCAACCTTGCGTGCAATCTCAACAAGTCGCTTGATTTGAGAGTCCTCCTCCATTGCAGAGCGGAGTTCCTTACTTTTTTGCACCGCCTCGTCAATGCTGATGTGGAACGATTTTGGAATCATTTTTACAACAGAATCAACCCTTGCATACGGCATACCCATAACTCTGCCGACATCACGCAAAGCCGCCTTTGTTTGAAGTGTGCCAAAGGTCACAATCTGTGCAACATGGTCTGCGCCGTATTTTTGGGTTACATAATCTATAACCTCGCCCCTGCGTTCGTAGCAAAAATCTATGTCAAAATCGGGCATAGACACACGCTCGGGATTGAGAAATCGCTCAAAAATGAGGTCGTATTTCATAGGGTCAAGGTCGGTTATTCCAATACAATAAGCGGCAATTGAGCCTGCTCCCGAACCTCTGCCCGGACCGACTGGAATATCCCTGCTCTTTGCAAATCGAACAAAGTCCTGAACTATCAAATAATAGTCCGTGTAGCCCATTTTATCCACGGTTTCAAGCTCGTATTCAAGGCGGTCGATATACGACTGAGGAACATTTTTTCCGTAGCGTTCATACAAACCGTCATAGCACTTTTGCCTGAAAAATTCAAAGTGGTTCATATTGTTCGGCGTTTCAAAATACGGAAGCTTTGTGTTGCCGAATTCAAAATCAAAATTGCACGCATCGGCAATTTTTTGAGTGTTTTCTATCGCACTCGGAGTGTCGTGGAACAGCTCCGACATCTCGCTTTCACTCTTCAGATAAAAATCATCGGAATGGAATTCAAGCCCCGTGTCCTCGCCCAAAATATGGTTTGTGGCAATGCAAATGAGCACCTGCTGAATTTCCGCATCCGCCTGTCTGACATAGTGAACATCGTTTGTTGCAACAAGCGGAATGCCCGTATCTGCCGACAACCGTTTCACTCCGTCAACAACAATTTTTTCTTCGTCAAGTCCGTGATTTTGCATTTCAAGATAAAAATTGCCGTCACCGAAAACCGAATTGAACCACTCGGCAGTTCGCTTTGCACCGTCATAATCTCGTTGCAACAAAAGCTGTGGGATTTCGCCCGCAACACAGGCAGACAGGCACACAAGACCGTCGCTGTATTTTTCGAGCAAATCACGGTCAATTCTCGGCTTAAAATAAAAGCCCTCGGTGTACGACAGCGACACCATTTTTATAAGATTTTTATAGCCAACATCGTTTTTTACAAGCAAAATGAGGTGGTTATATTTGCTGTCAAAATTTTTATCCTTATCGTATCTGCTGCGTGGTGCAACATAGACTTCACAGCCGATAATCGGCTTGATACCCTGCTTTTTGCACTCACGATAAAAATCCACGGCACCGTACATATTGCCGTGGTCTGTTATGGCAAGAGAAGTCATCCCCAGCTCCTTTGCACGGCTGACAAGCTCGCTCAAACGGCAAGCGCCGTCAAGCAAGCTGAACTGCGTGTGCAAATGAAGATGAGTAAACATACAATTACCTCGTTATTATATTTCCTCCGCTATCTTAACAAGCCTTGAAAGTCTGTGATTAACTCCGCTTCTGCTAATCGGCGGGTCAAATTTTTTGGCAAGCTCGTTGAGAGATGAATCCGGATTTTCCATTCTTATTTCAGCCATTTGGCGAAGTGACTCAGACAACGAATCAAGCCCCTTCTCCTTTTCTATTTTCATAATTGCGGCAATTTGCGGAGAAGCCGCCGCAACGGTTTTTTCAATATTGGCAGTGTCGCAATTTGCTTTTCTGTTTGCGGTGTTGCGAATTTCCTTGACTATTTTGACATTCATCATATCAAACATAGACTTGCCTGCGCCCATAATATACAGGCAATCCTCGATTTCCTCGCTGTCCTTAAAATATATGATATTGTAGCCTTTTCGGTGAGTGACTTTTGGTGCAAGTTCTTTTTCCTGCAAAGCGGTCACAAGACTTTTTGACAAATTCATATATGGCACGGAAAACTCAAGATGATAATCTTTTTCGGGTGAGGACACCGCACCGCAAGCCAAAAATGCGCCTCTCAAAAACGCACTCTGACATTCCTCACAATCAAAATTTGAAAAATTGATGCGAAGCGAAGTTTCAGACTTGTCGTGTGCAAAATACGACATTATTCTTGCAACATTTTCCGCTTTCTTTACAGAAACGGTGTAAATCTTACCTGACGGAGAAGCCTTTATTCCCGCCTTGATTGAGCAAAGTTCTTTCAGCAAAGAACTGTAAAGTTCCGCAGTTGCCCTGCTTTTTGACTGGAAAACAACTTCTCTGTATGAAAAGTTCTTTGAAAAAAGAGCCATTCCGTAAAGGAGACTCTTTTTGCAACAATTATTTTCAACCTGTATTTCTACAAGTTCTTTTTTTACATCGGATGAAAAGGACATTATCGCCGTACCTCTGTTATTTTCTGTCTATATCTCTGTGGTTGACGGTTACATTGTCCCACTTGCGAGAGAAGTAATCCTTGAGCGCTTCCGCAAAGACAACACTTCTGTGATTACCGCCCGTACAGCCGATTGCAATAACAATCTGGCTCTTGCCCTCACGGATATAAAGAGGGTTGAGATAATCAAGCAAATTCTTAAGTCGGTCAAAAATCTCGTGAGCCTCCTCAAAGCTGAACACATAGTCCTTAACCTCTTGGTCAAGACCCGTCTTATCTCTCATAGACTCAATCCAATAAGGATTTGGCAAACATCTTACATCAAGCACAAAATCCGCATCGGCAGGAATACCATGCTTAAATCCAAACGACATAACATGGAGGTTCATAACTTCCTTGTCGTCACCAAGAAGAATTTGGGCAAGACGCTCACGAAGCTGATTTGCCGTCAAATCCGATGTGTCAATCACATATCCTGCCGTTTCTCTTACAGGAGCAAGGATTTCCTTTTCGTAATTAAGTGCATCTTCGATAGAGCCGTTGAACTTGTCGGCATACGGATGTTTTCTTCTTGTAAGCTTATATCTGCGGAGTGCAACATGATTTTTGATGTCAAGATAAATTGTTTTTACCGTGTAGTCGTTGCTGTCCATAAGGCTTTGAACATTTTTGCTGAACTCGCTATACACGCCTCTTGAACGAACATCGGTTACAATCGCAATTTTGTTATATGAATCTGATTTTTCAATAAGAGAAATAAATGTGCTGACAAGTTCTGCCGGCATATTGTCGATACAATAATATCCAATATCCTCCATAAATCCCATTGCGGTTGATTTACCTGCTCCGGATACACCTGTAAGCAATACTAAGTCTTTCATTTTCAATTCTCCTATCTGAAATATATTTTATTCTGTAACTCGGACTTCCATTTCCAAGTCAATGCCTTTTTCGGCTTTCACCGTGTCAGCAACTTTTTTGCACAAATCAAGGACATCCTTGCAAGTTGCGCCGCCTTTGTTGATGACAAAACCTGCGTGCTTTGTGCTGACCTCTGCACCGCCTACGCAAGTGCCCTTAAGTCCGCATTGCTCAATGAGAGCGCCTGCGAAATTGTCCTTTGGTCGTTTGAATGTTGAACCTGCCGACGGATATTCAAGCGGTTGCTTGTCACGGCGTCGGCTCATATAATCATCCATTTTGGATTTGATTTCTTCTTTATCCGCCTTTTGCATTTTGAAATACGCACCTGTAATGATGCAATCGTTTTCATAATAAGCGGAATGGCGATAGGAAAGTTTGAGGTCGTCACCCTCCAAACTGCCCTTGTTGCCGTCTTTGTCAATATGGTCGCAACGGAACATCACATCTCCGAGTTCTCCGCCGTATGCGCCTGCGTTCATAAAAGCACCGCCGCCGCACGAACCCGGAATACCATAGGCAAATTCCAAACCTGTCAACTCGTTTTCAAGAGCAAATCTGCACACTTTCAAAAGCGGTGCACCTGCCTCGGCAAAAATCGTGGTGTCGTCAATCAACTTGACCTCACCGAATTCCTTGCCCAAAAGAATGACAACTGCGTCTATGCCGTCATCCGACACAAGCAGATTTGAACCGTTGCCGACAGTCAAATATCTTACGCCCTGTCCGTTACATTCCTTTATAACCTCGGATATTTCTTCCTCGCTTTTTGGAAACACCGCAAGCTTTGCAGGACCGCCGATTTTAAAAGTGGTGTGCAAAGCCATAGGCTCGTTTTCAACAACGGAAATACCCTTGCTTTTCAAATTTTCAAAAATTGTATTCAATTAGCTTCACCCTAATTTTTATCAGTCGCCCAAAATTGCGGCACCGATAATGCCTGCATCATTGCCAAGCTCTGCCTTGCAAATTCTTGACTGAATTTTTGAATAAACGCTGTATCTTTCGCTTTCAACATATCTGCGTATTGGACGCAAAAGTGTTTCGCCCTCGTTGCAGATACCGCCGCCGATACAAATAATTTCAGGCTGGAAGATGTTTACAAGATTGATAAGACCGCAAGCAACATACTTGCAATACCTGTCAACAACCTTGATACCTGCTATGTCGCTTCTGCGCATTGCGTCAAACGCTGTTCTGCCCGAAACCTTACCCTCTTCCTTTGCAAGTTCGTGCATAACAGATTCGGGATATTCTTCCATAGCTTTCTTTGTTTGATTGATAAGAGCAGTAGCCGAAGCGTAAGCCTCCCAGCAGCCCTTTCTGCCACAAGTACAAGGCTCGCCGTCAACAACAATAACCGTGTGACCGCATTCACCGCCTGCATTGTTTGCGCCCGAAACAATCTTGCCGTCAACGATGATACCCGAACCGACGCCTGTGCCGAGAGTTACGGCAACAAAATCCTTTGCACCGTGTCCGCAACCTGCAACAGCCTCGCCGAGAGCAGCGCAGTTTGCATCATTTTCAACAAAAACATTTTCGCAACCAAGTCTGTCAATAAGCATTTGCTTTGCAGGAACATGGTCAAAGCCAAGGTTGTTTGCATATTCGATTACACCGTCCGAATTAACAGTGCCAGGTGTGCCGATACCCACTGATTTAATGTCTGCAATAGTGAGTCCTGCTTCTGCCATAGCTTCTTTTGAAACCTTTGCAATATCATCAAAAATTTCTTCAGGTGTGCGTGGAGTTGCAGTAGGAGTTTTTGCCTTTGCAAGCATCTTGTAGTCGTCATCAACAACTGCCGCAACAATATTTGTTCCGCCTAAATCAATACCAATTCTGTACATAACTTATCCCCTTATATTTCAAAAAATTCCTTTGCTTTTATGAGTTTGCCCAAAGTTCGAGTTCCTTATAGGTAGGCTCGATGTCATCAATGCCGAGATTGTGCATAAGTTCTTTTGCGCCGTTGTAGCCCATCTTCTTTTGACGGTTGTTCATTGCCGCCGTTTCAACAATTACCGCAAGGTTTCTGCCCGGAGTAATCGGAACGGTGATGACAGGAACTTTGACACCCAAAAGTCTTGTGTACTCGTTGTCAAGTCCCAGACGGTCATACGCCTTTGTTGCATCCCATTCCTCAAGCTGAACAACCATATCAATCTTTTCTTTCGGCTTAACCGCACCCATACCGAAAATACGGCGTGCATTGATTATGCCGATGCCACGAAGCTCGATAAAGTGACGAATATTGCTTGGAGAAGAGCCCTCCAAAGTGTTATAGCTGACCTTTCTGATTTCGACCGCATCATCTGCGATAAGTCGGTGACCACGCTTGATAAGCTCGATAGCCGTTTCGCTCTTGCCTGCACCGCTTTCGCCCACAATCAAAACACCCTCACCGTAAACCTCAACAAGAACGCCGTGACGGGTAATTCTAGGAGCAAGCTCACGGTTAAGTTCTGCAATAAGCGCTGCCAAAAACGGCGATGTTTCCTGATGAGTTTTAAGAAGCGGAACATCATGTTTTTTGCAAGCGTCAATCATACACTGCGGAATTTCGAGTCCTCTTGTAACAACCGCAGCCGCCGGATGAAGCGACAACCATTTGCCGAGTGCTTCCTCCTGCTCCTTGTCAGACATATTCTGCAAAAATCCAAGTTCTGTCCAACCCAAGATTTGAATACGAAGCGGGTCAAAATAATCCGTGTATCCTGTCAGCACAATGCCCGGTCTGTTGACCTCGTTTGTGACGATGTGCACATCCTCGGCAGGCTTTGAAAGATGGATTATTTCCAGCTCAAAATCTTCAATTATCTTTTTCAAGGTAATATAATACTGCTCAGCCATTGCTTCACACCTCATTAAAAGCTTAATCAAATTATATTATATAGTATATTTTAGCATTAATCAAGAAAAGATTAAAAATAAATTAATTAAATATTTTGATGTAGACTACGCAACCACACTATGCTATAATTGGAGAGCGAAGAATAAGGAGACATCTTATGAACAAACTAAAAATCGCAATAGGCACAGAGGCTTTTCCGCCGACGATTGACGGAATCAGCACGGTTGCCAAATGCTATGCGGATATAATCAACGAAAAATACGGCGAAGCCATCATAGTTACCCCTAAAAACCCGAACCAAGAGGACTACAAATATCCTTATGAAATTTACAGATACCAAAGCCTTTTCACCTTTGGCGAGGGTTATCCTGTCGGCTGGCCGTTCAAGGAAAAATTTGCAACCGACATCATTGCAAAAAATGTTGACATTCTGCATTCTCACTGCCCGATAGCAACAAGCTATTTTTACAGGAGAATTAACAGAATTTTCCGTATTCCGCAGGTTTTGACCTATCACACAAAATACGAATACGACATTGAGGACAGAGTTCCGATTTGGGCAATTCGCCAAAGAGCATACGGCTTTTTGCTCAACAACATCAAATCGGCGGACGAAGTGTGGGTTACAAGCCACGGAACAGTTGACAGCCTGCGAAAAATCGGCTATGAGGGGGACTATGTCGTTATGCCAAACGGCTGTGATTTGCCGAAATTTGACACCACGGACGATATGAAAGCTATGATGAGGCGCAAGCACAACATTCCAAATGATGTGCCGATTTTGCTTTTTGTCGGCAGAATGATGTGGTACAAGAATATCCGAATCACTCTTGACGCCTGCAAACTCCTCAAAGACGAAGGCAGAGATTTCAGAATGATTATGGTCGGTATGGGTCCCGAAGAAAGCCAAATCAAAAGATATTGCGCAAAGCTCGGACTCAACGACAAGGTGATTTTCACAGGTCAAATTCTTGACAGAACCGAACTTCAAATGTACTACGGCACAGCGGATTTGCAAGTGTTCCCGTCTATTTTTGACACAAACGGACTTGTTGTGCGTGAGGCTGCGGCAAGTGCCACACCGACGATTGTTGTGCACGACAGTTGCGCAAGCGAGGGCATCAAAGACGGTGAAACAGGATTTATTTGTCTTGAATCGGCTCACAGCGTTGCAAGGACAATCGACAAAATCATTGACAACAAAGATTTGCTCAACCGGGTCGGCTTGAACGCTCGTGATGAGATTTACATCAGCTGGGACGAAAGCATTGCCAAGGCATACGAAAGATATCAAGTTGTGATTGACAAATTCAAATCAACACCGCACGGCAAATATGAATACTGAACAAAAAAACCGTAAGTTTCACACTTACGGTTTTTTAAGACTGAATTAGAATTACTTGACTACTATTTCTTTTATGTCAAACTGCCTGCCTGAAATGATTTTGAGATTGTCTGACGAACAAATCGGGCAATCGGGCACAAAGGTTTTGACCACCTGACACACAAGCCCCAGTTCGTGCATCAGTCGTTGTTCCAAGAATTGATTTGACCTCTGAGCCAATCAAACCACTTGTCCATTCCCTCGCCTGTTTTTGCGCTGACAAAGAAAATCTCTGCCTTTGGGTTGAGTTTCTTAATTCTCTCAACAACAGCTTCGTCATCAAAATCAAACACGCTCTTTGTGTCAATTTTGTTGATGAGAACGCAGTCGCAAATCGAGAACATAAGCGGATATTTGAGTGGCTTGTCGTCACCCTCCGGAACTGACAAAATCATTGCGTTTTTGCTTGCACCTGTGTCAAATTCAGCCGGGCAAACAAGGTTGCCGACATTTTCGAGCACAACAAATTCAAAATCGCTTGCGTCAAAGCTGTCAAGACCCTGCTTTGTCATACCCGCATCGAGATGACACATTCCGCCTGTGTGGAGCTGAATCGACTTTGCGCCTGCTTCTTCGATTGCTCTTGCGTCAACATCGGAGTCAATATCTGCCTCCATAACGCCCATTTTATATTCATCCTTGAGAGCCTTGATTGTTGCTTTAAGGGTTGTTGTTTTGCCCGAACCCGGTGAGGACATAAGATTGAGCAAAAAGGTTCTGTCCTTTTTGAGTTGCTCACGAACCTTGTCTGCCTCTCTGTCGTTATTTTCAAAAACCGACCTTTTAATTTCTATTACCTTAAATTCACTCATAGCAAATCTGCCTTTCTGATTCTTACAAATGATATTGTATATTTTATAAATAGTATTGTCAAGTAAAAAGCAACGATTCTCCGTCTTGGAAAATCGTTGCTTTTTGATTAATCATTCAAGCATATGCTTTTTCTTGTTTGGAGGATTGAGGACGGTGTGACGCTGAATTCGTCAAGTCCCCAGTTGATAAGCATAGGAATTAAGCGTTCGTCTGCCGCCGCTTCTCCACACATACCAACCTGAATGCCTGCCGCCTTGGCATTCTTAATTGTCATTTCTATTGCACGGAGCACCGCAGGCTGAAAAACATCATAAAGATAGCCGACATTTGCATTGCCACGGTCAACCGCCATTGTGTAACCTGTCAAATCGTTTGTTCCGATAGAGAAGAACTCTGCCTCCTTGGCAAGCAAATCGGAAATCAAAGCTGCCGACGGAGTTTCAATCATAACACCGACAGGCACATTTCTGTAACGAAGTCCCTCGTTTTCAAGTTCGTCGCAACATTCCTTAATCAAAGCCTTTGCCTGCTTCACCTCGTCAACGGTTGTAACCAAAGGAAGCATAATTTTGATATTGCCGAATTGTGCCGCACGCAAGATTGCACGAAGCTGTGTTTTGTACAACTCCTTGTTGCCGAGGCAATATCTGATTGCACGGTAGCCCAAGAACGGATTATCCTCTTTTTCGATAGAAAGATAATCAATAGCCTTGTCACCGCCGATGTCGAGGGTGCGGATGATGACCTCTTTGTTATCCATAGCCTTTGCCACGGTTGAATAAGCCTCAAACTGCTCATCCTCGGTTGGCTGATACTCCCTGTCCATAAAGAGAAATTCCGTGCGGAAAAGTCCGATTCCCTCACCGCCGTTTTGCACAACATTCTGTGCATCTTCGGCTTTGCCGATATTTCCGTAAACCTTTTTGACAATACCGCTTTTTGTCACAGTCGGTTTGCCGAAATATTCGTTTAGACTTTCTCTTTCTTCAAGATAAGCCTGTTGCTTTGCGGAATATTCTTCAAGCTCCGCATCGCTTGGAGAAATAAATACCTTGCCCTTAAAACCGTCAACTATAAGCTGTTCGCCGTCTGCAATGCTGTCAACAGCACCGACAACCGACAACACCGCCGGAATACCCATTGCCCTTGCAAGAATTGCGCTGTGGCTTGTTACACCGCCGACTTCCGTAACAATTGCAGAAACATTGTCCTTGTTGATTTGCGAAGTCATAGACGGGGTGAAATCCTTTGCGATAAGCACCGAATTTTTCGGCACCGCCGAAATGTCAACAGAATCCACGCCAAGCAAAATTCTCAGCAAGCTGTCCTTGATGTCCTTAATGTCCGAAGCTCGTTGACGGGTAAGTTCGTCATCAACACCGGAGAACATATCGATAAACATTGAGCAAACCGTGTCAACGCCTGCCTCAGCTGTCATTCCGCCGTCAATGTTTTCTTCCATTTGTGCAAGCATAAACGGGTCTTGAAGCATCACCAAATGACCTTCCAATATCTCCGCTTCCTTTTCGCCGGCACTCTGCTTCAAATTCTCTGCAAGAGTTTTTGTTTCTTCAACAAAGGTGTCAACTGCGGTGTGGAGTTTTTGCTTTTCCTCCTCTGCACCTGCATATTTCACCTGCTTGTAATCAAGGTTGCAATCCTTTATGACAACAGCCTTGCCTATTCCGTATCCACGGGAAGCACCGATACCCTTTAGCATAACATTTCCCCTCTTTCTGTGTTGATTTGAATCATTAATTATTCTTCGCCGAAACCGCTTTCAATAAGCTGTGTTGCCTCTGCAAGAGCCGCTTCTTCATCAGCTCCCGAACACTCAACGGTGATTTCGCTTCCGCACTTGATGCAAGCCGCCATAATGTTCATAATGCTTTTGCCGTTAATCTTTTTGCCGTCCATCTCGATTTCAACATCAGACTCAAACTTTGTCATTTCTGTTACAAAAACATTTGCCGGACGCATATGAAATCCCATTTTATTTTTGATTGTAAAACTCTTTGATACCATAATAGTTACCTCTTATTTCTCCATAACGGGAGGGATAAACCCTCCCGATTGATATTTTATTTTATGATTTTTATGCTTTTTTCTTTGTTGTGAGTGCCTTGAGCAATGTGAGAATAACTCCGCCGAGAAGCGAACCTGCTGCAAGAGCAACGATATAAAGAAGTGGGTGGTCGCAAACTGCGAATGTGAAGATACCGCCGTGAGGTGCAGGGCAAGTTACATGGAACACTGCTGTGAGCGCACCTGCGAGTGCAGAGCCGATCATACAAGATGGGATAACTCTGAGTGGGTCAGCCGCAGCGTAAGGGATTGCGCCCTCTGTGATGAAGCAAAGACCCATAAGATAGTTAACAGGACCGCTCTTGATTTCTTCTTCAGTCCAGAACTTCTTTGCAAATGTTGTTGAAAGAGCAATTGCGATAGGAGGAACCATACCGCCAATCATAACAGCCGCCATAATCCAAGTGTTGCCGTCTGCAATAGCTGCTGTGCCGAATACATAAGCTGCCTTGTTGAAAGGACCGCCCATATCGGTTGCCATCATTGCGGCAAGAACGATTGAAAGAAGAATTTGGCTTGTTTCACCGAGTGATGAAAGTCCGTTTGAAACCGCTGTGTTAAGAAAACCGATAGCAGGGTTGATGAGGCACATCAACGCACCTACAAGGAAAGTGCCGAACAACGGATAAAGGAATACAGGCTTGATACCGTCCATAGCTTTTGGAAGCCACGCAAATACTTTTTTAAGAAGATTTACGATAAGACCTGCTGCAAAGCCGGCAAAAAGTGCACCGAGGAAACCCGAAACAGCTGTTGAGTCGCCGACCATATTTTGATTTTCGAACATTGAATTAAAGGTGTAGCCCTGTGCGGCAATCATTCCGCCAAGCATACCCGGAAGCAAACCCGGTCGGTCTGCAATGGATTGTGCAATATAACCTGCAAGAACAGGAAGCATAAAGCCGAATGCAACCTTACCAATCCAAAACGGAACGGAAGCCGCAAAGCTTGTGAATCCGAACGAACCGTTTGCCGAGCCGTCAGCCATTGTTGCGTTGCCCATAATTGTATCAATAAGGAAGCCGAGTGCGATAAGAACACCGCCGCCGACAACAAACGGAAGCATATGTGAAACACCGTTCATAAGGTGCTTATAAATCTTGTGACCAAAGCTTTCTTTTTCCAAATCATCATCGGCAGAAGCGGTTGCTCCGCCCTCTTCGTGATAAACGGGAGCTTTGCCGTCAACAATTCTTTGGATAAGTTCTTCAGGCTTGTTGATACCGTTTGAAACAGAAGTTTTTACAACAGGCTTGCCGTCAAATCTTGCCATTTCAACATTCTTGTCTGCGGCAATAATAATGCCGTCACAATCTGCGATTTCTGCCTTTGTGAGCACATTCTTTGCACCGCCCGAACCGTTTGTTTCAGCCTTGAGCGGATAGCCCATCTTTTCGCCTGCTTTTTCCAAAGCCTCGGCTGCCATATAGGTGTGAGCAATACCTGTCGGGCACGCTGTTACCGCAAGAATTCTGTATCCGTCTTTTTTAACAGGTTCTTTCACCTCGTCAGGATATTTTTCGCTTTCTTTCTTGTCGATGATTTGCAAGAACTCGCCTACTGTCTTTGCGTTGCGAAGTGCGTTGCAAAATTCAGGTTCCATAAGCATAACCATAAGTCTTGAAAGAATTTCAAGGTGCAAGTCACCGTCCATAGGTGCTGCAATCATAAACAAGATGTCAGACGGTTTTCCGTCAGGCGCTTTGTAATCAACACCGCCCTTAACTGTTATCGCCGCCAAGCCCGGTGTTTTTACACTGTCACTCTTTGCGTGAGGCACTGCAATACCCTCTCCGATGGCTGTTGTTCCCTGTTCTTCACGAAGCAAGATTGCATGCTTGTACTCCTGACGGTCTGCCAAATTGCCGACTGCGTCGTGAAGTGCCACAAGCTTGTCAATAGCTTCTTCTTTTGTTGCTACCGATGTATTCAGTTCGATTGCACCGGATTTTAGCAAATCAATTATTCTCATAATTTTCCCTCCTAATTATGTTTTATATCAAAGCATTGTCCCAAATGCTTTTGTTACATACTCTCAAACACATTTTTTATTTCGTCAATCGTTGCAAGTCCCTCTGAAAATGCAGTTGCGTTTCCGCAAGAAGCTCCGAGTTTCAAAGCATAGGCATAATCTTTTTTGTTGATGTATCCTGCCACAAAGCCTGCCACCATACTGTCGCCGCAGCCAACCGAATTGACCACCTTGCCGTCAACATTGCCGATTGTTGTTACATTGCCGTTTTCGTCAATCAGCGTTGCGCCGTCCTTTGCTCTTGAAACAAGCACATTCCTTGCGCCCATTTCCTGAACTTTTTTTGCATACTTAACTATATCTTCCTCGGTCTTTGTTTCAACTCCGAACAAGTCGCCGAGTTCGTGGTGATTAGGTTTCACCAAAAACGGTTTGTACGGCAAAACATTTTTCAGCAAATCGCCTGTTGCGTCAACCACAAAATTGACCTTTCGTTTTTGCAGTCTTGCCAAAATTCTCTCATAAATATCATCCGGCAAAGTGCTTGGAATTGAACCTGCAAGCACCAAAAAGTCGCCCTCTTTGATGTCATCAAGTTTTTCCATAAGCTCGTTGATTTCAAGCTCATTTATGTCGGGACCCTGTGCGTTGACATCAAGTTCCGTGTCTGCCTTTATCTTGACATTGATTCGGGTTTGACCTTTTTTGAGCCTGTTGAAATCACAATCAATACCTTCCTCGACAAGCATCTGTTCAAGCTTTCTGCCCGTGAAGCCTGCCACAAATCCGAGTGCCCTGTTGTGAATGCCGAGCCTCGTCAAAATCACCGACACATTTATGCCTTTTCCGCCGTAATAAATTTCCTCACTCGCAGAACGATTTATGTCGTCATACCTGAGTTTTCCGACCTTCATAACATAATCAAGTGCCGGATTCAATGTAATCGTATAAACCATATCACACTACCTCCTTGATAACCGTTCGTTCCTTGATTGCATCGTCCTCGCATTTGTCGCAAACAATACAAACCGCATCAATCGGCGCAAATGTCACCGCCGAAACCTTGCCGAATTTTGAACTGTCTGCCAAAACATATGTGACAAAACTTTTTTCAACAGCCACCGCTTTCAACATCGCCTCATCGGTGTCGGGAGTTGTGCATCCTTGCTTTTCGCTGACTCCGTTTGTGCCGATGAATGCCTTTGAATCCATAAGGGGCAATGTTAAAACGACAACATCTGCAATTTTTAG
>CABQCC010000020.1 GCA_902462495.1 uncultured Eubacterium sp.
TTAGATGTAAGTCGATGGGGCGAAGTCCTATTTCGCAACCGCCGGGCAAATATAAACAAGCCTCGCCCATTCTTGAAGCAAGAGCACCCAAAAATATAATTGACGAGCGAAGTTCTTTCATATAATCTTCAAGAATATTACTGCGATTTATACCCGAAGCATCAACAATAAGCGTGTCGTCATTTCGAGTAACTTTTGCACCGAGATAACGCAATATATCCACCGTTACCTCAACATCGGATAAATCGGGACAATTATGTAGCACAGTAATTCCGTCAACAAGCACACAGGCTGAAAGAAGCGGAAGAACTCCGTTTTTTGCACCGTGAACACGGATACTGCCCTCTAATCTTTTGCCGCCGTTAATTTGCAAATATTTCATAAAACCACCTAAGGCAGTTTATGAATTATGCAACAAAAGTGTTAATTACTTTGCAAGAGAAAGGATAATATCGGCAATTCTTTCACGAGAATCGAGGATTGCCATATCCTTTGCATTTTTTTCAATCTCTGCAAGTTCGGCTTTGTCGCTGAGAAGTTCATCAATAATAGTTTTTAGCGAAGCGGAATTCAAATCCTTTTCACGCAAAATTCTTGCCGCATTGCGATTGACAAGTGCCATTGCGTTGTGGAACTGATGATTTTCGGCAACATAAGGAGACGGAATAAGGATTGAAGCCTTGCCCATTGCCTCGATTTCTGACAATGAAGATGCGCCTGCTCTGCCGATTACCAAATCAGCGGCAGCCATACAGGTATCCATATTGTCAATATAGAGTCTAACCTCCGAATTGCCCTTGTAATATATATTTTCGGCTCTTTTTGTAAAGCCGTTTGCTTCGAATTTTTCAAGATATTCCTTGCCGTTTGTGCCTACCGAATGAATGTGATAAACATCATTTTTTTCGGCATCTTCAAGGATGATATCAAACATTGCCTCATTAAGCGGAGCTGCACCGAGCGAACCGCCGAATGACAAAACAAGAGGCTTGTCATCGGCTATACCGAGTTCTATCCTTGCTTCAAACTTTGATTTTTTGAGGAGTTCACCTCTTACAGGAAGTCCCGTGATGACAACATCACACTTTGCTTCCATATGATTTGCGGCATCTTCAACAGTGAGCATAACCTTGTCCACTTTTTTGGCAAGTTGCTTGTTGGTGATACCCGGAAAAGCATTTTGTTCGTGAATACAGGTTGGAATATGAAGCTTTACAGCTTCGTCAAGAACAGGACCTGAAACATATCCGCCAAAGCCGATAACAACATCGGGTTGAAAAGCGGTGATGATATTCTTTGATTCCTTTTCCGATTTGATAAGCCTGCCGACGGTTTTTACATTTTCTATAATTGCCTTTGGCGAAAAAGAACGCTTAAAGCCGTTGATTTCAATTGTCTTAAAATCAAAGCCTGCATTTGGGACAAGCCTTGATTCCATATGGTCGGCGGTGCCGATAAACATAATTTCGTAATCGGGATGTTGTTCTTTGATATATGATGCAACTGCAAGAGCAGGATTGATATGACCCGCAGTGCCGCCTGTTGCAAATAAAAGCTTCATAATTTCTACCTCAATAATTTTTTGTATTTACTTTGCGGGAAATAGACAAAACAATACCCATTTCTACGCAAAGCATCATCAACGATGTACCGCCGTACGAGAAAAACGGCAGCGCTATACCCGTGTTTGGAATAGTGTCTGTTACAACAAGAATGTTAAAAATAGTTTGAATTGCCACCTGCGAAACAATACCTATAACAACAAGTGACGAAAATCTGTCTTCGCATCTATGTGCAATTTTCACGCCTCTCCAGAAAAGGAGGCCGTAAAGAGCGATGATAAAAGTTGCGCCGATAAAGCCGAGTTCTTCGCAAACAATTGCAAAAACGAAGTCGTTTTGCGGTTCGGAAACATAAAGATATTTTTGTTTGGAATTGCCCAAACCTACTCCCCAAAATCCGCCTGAGCCGATGGCATACAGCGAATTGTTTGTTTGCCACCTCAGTCCACGAGGCTGAAATGTTTTGTCTGTCCACGCCCTGATACGATTGCCTTGGTAACCGGGAAGAACATCGGGATTTTTGATTACAACAATTGCAACGACCGCAACAACGCACAGTCCGCCGATATAGTATTCCCAGCGAGTACCGCCGCAGAACATCATAACAAGTCCTATCATAAAGACAAGAAGTGTACACGAAAGGTGATTTTCGAGGAAAATCAGCGCACAGCAGATGCCTATAAAAATTATAGGAAAAACCACTCCGTATTTAAAACTTTTCATTTTTTTGTAGTTTCTGCTGATATAACCTGCAAGGAATATTACAAGTGCGAGTTTTGCAATATCGGACGGCTGAATTGTTATCGGTCCGAACGGAATCCAACGCTTGAATTCCTCGCCGTTTCTTACAACATCAACATGATAAAACAAAACCAATATCAAAAGAAAAACAGAAATTCCAAAAAAAGGTTTTTCAATTACTTTTAAAATTCTGTGATTGACCTTTGACACAATCAGCATCAAAATAATTCCCGCAACGGCAAAACCAAGTTGACGCTTGAAAAAATAATAGGAGTCACCTTCGTTTTGAAGTGCATACGGATATGTTGCCGAAAAAAGCATAATGAGTCCGATTGTTACAAGTGCAAGTGTTGCTGCGAAAAACGGCAAGTCAAAGCCACCGTTTACAACCAAAAACGACAAACCTGAATTCTTATCAAACGGATTTTTAGGTTTTTTGATTGATTTTTTGCGTCTTGGCTGTTCGTCGTAGGCTTCATTTTGCCTTCTTGAACGGCGTGGAGGCTCTAAATCTCTTTCTGCCATAGCTGACTCCTTTCGTTGATTTTATATTTTTTACTGACCGAAATAGATAAGCACAAGTGCGATTGCGCAACCGATTGCATTCACAATTGAAAATACAACGCAGATTTTCTTTTCTTTCCAGCCACACATTTCAAAATGGTGATGAATAGGTGCCATTTTGAATATACGCTTGCCGTGGGTCATTTTGAAATATCCGATTTGAATAATATCGCTCATGGTTTCACCCACATATACAAGACCGATAAGGACAAGCAAAAGCGGACATTTGATTGCAAAACCGAGTGCAGTTACAAGACCGCCGAGGAAAAGCGAACCTGTGTCGCCCATAAATGTTTTTGCAGGATTCCAGTTCCAGCAAAGGAAGCCCAAAACGCCACCCAAAAGTGCGGATGAAATGATACCGAGTCCTGCGAACTTGAGCATAACGGAAGCAATAATAAATGTGATTGCAACTGTAAATGTTACACTTGAACAAAGTCCGTCAATACCGTCTGTAAGGTTTACGCTGTTTACACAACCAACGATGATGAAAATTGAAACAAGCCAAAATACAACACCTGTGATGAAATTCTTTTCAAAATTTACATTGCCGATAAAAGGCAAATACCAAACAGTATTGTGCGAAAGCCAAAGAGTTGCTGTGTAGCCAAGAGCCATAACGACCTGACCGAATGACTTTTGTTTTGCGGTTAAGCCCTCATTTCTTTTGAGCTTGATTTTGATAAAGTCATCTGTAAAGCCGATTACACCGCAACCGAAAGCAAGACAAAGACCTGCGATGATAAGCACCTTATCTCTGCCGACAAGGACAGAAGCATAGTCGCTTTCAAGTTTTCCGCCTGCAAGAGTGAAGCTGACAGCTCCGATTACAAACGCAACGATAATACCGATGATGAACATCAAGCCACCCATATTCGGTGTGCCCTGCTTTGACTTGTGCCAAGACGGACCGATATCCAAAATAGTTTGACCGAATTTAAGTTTGCGAAGCCAAGGAATGATTACAAAACCCAAGCCGGCTGTAATTCCAAAAGCTATAACTGCGGTTATTATATATGCAACAGTAGTGCTCATTGTTTTCTCCATCCTTTATATACAGTATTTATTACATCTTCAAGTTTCATACCCCTTGAACCTTTGAAAAGAACCGTGTCACCCTTTTCCGTGATTTTCATCAGCATTTCGGACAATTTTTCTTTGTCATCAAACAAAAATGCGTTTTCTACTCCGCCCTGCTTTGCACCGTCAACATAATATTTTGCATCGTTGCCATAAGCAAGAAGATAATCGATTTTGTTTTCCGCAACAACATTGCCGACCTCTGTATGAGCGGTTTTTGCATAATCGCCGAGTTCAAGCATATCGCCCAAAACAGCGATTTTTTTGTTACCTTTAATATTGCTGAGTGTTTTCAAGGAAGCACGCATTGAATCGGGAGATGCGTTGTAGCAATCTTCAATCGAGGTGATTCCGTCAACATCAACAACCTTTTGACGCATACCTGCCGGCACATAATCCGCAAGTGCATCTGCCGACAACTGCGGGTCAATATGCAAGAAATAGCCGACAACAAACGCCGAAAGTGCATTGTATACATTGTGTATGCCGATTGTAGGAATTGTTATATGCTGTTTTTTGCCGTAATATGCAACATCAAACGATGTGGAATTAGCAGCTTCAACAATGTTTTCCGCCTTGAATTCACCGTTTTCAATTCCGTAAAAAACGACCTTATGGTGTTTGTCCTTTACGGTTTGGAGCATATCATTGTCGCCGTTCAAAATGAGCGGTGCACCCTCGGCAAGTCCTTCGCAAAGTTCAAGCTTAGCCTTGAGAATTCCCTCACGAGAACCGAGATTTTCAATATGCGAAACGCCGATATTTGTAATAAGACCGATTGTCGGTTTAACCTCATTGACAAGTCGGGAGATTTCGCCAAAATGGTTCATACCCATTTCGATAACAGCCGCCTCGGTGCTTTTGTCAATTTGGAACAGCATTTGAGGCACGCCGATTTCGTTGTTGAGATTTCCGAGAGTCTTGATTGCATTATACTTTGCGGAAACAACAAGATGAGTAAATTCTTTTGTTGTTGTTTTGCCGACCGAACCCGTGAGTCCGACAACAGGAATATCGAATTTTGAGCGATAATATCCCGAAAGTTTCAGCATTGCTTTTGATGTATCGTCAACCTTGATATAAGCACCGTTTGGCTCTATGTCGGAATAAATCATTACAGCCGACGCACCGAGCGAAAGTGCTTCATCCGCAAATTGATGTGCATCAAAGCGTTCACCTTTTATGCAAATGAACAAACAACCTTTTGTAATTTTTCTTGTGTCTATGCAAACCGAATCAAACTCGGCATCTTTATTATATATTGCACCCAAATGCGGTGCAATTTCCGATAACTTTAGTTTTTCCATTATTTGTTAAGTTCCTCTAAAATCTCTGCAACGGCTTCTCTTTCGTCAAAATGAATTGTGCCCGTTGGGAGGATTTGATAGGTTTCGTGTCCTTTGCCTGCAAGAAGAATTATATCATCCTTTTGAGCATTTTTCATTGCCCACGCAATTGCTTCTTTTCTGTTTTCAACAACCTTATAAGGTGTTTTTGTGTCTTTCATTCCCTCAAGAATATCGTTTATAATTGCACTTGGCACTTCGCTTCTCGGATTATCAGATGTTACAACACAGAAGTCCGACAAACTTGCGGCGATTTTGCCCATCTTAGGACGCTTTGTTTTATCTCTGTCACCGCCGCAGCCAAAGACTGTAACAACTCTGCCCTTTGCAATTTCGTGCAATGATGAAATGATATTTTGAAGTCCATCAGGAGAGTGTGCATAGTCAATAATAACGGTATAGCCCTGATTTGGAGTAGGCACAACCTCGATTCTGCCTTTAACGCCGTTTGATTTGCTGATTGCTTCGAGCACATCCGTAAAATCAACACCGAGTGTAAGAGCAACCGAAATTGCACAAAGCGAGTTGTACACGCTGAACCTGCCCGGAATAGGACAAATTACTCTGCCGATTTTTTCGCCGATGAGGTCATATTTTACGCCGTCCGATGCAAAGCGAACATTTCTTGCGGTGTAATCCGCTTTCATATTGTCAACACCGTAAGTTACAACTTTACAGTCGCAACCGTCAACAATTTTAAGCCCGTTTTCATCATCAACATTTGTTACGGCAATATCGCAAGCCTTGAACAAAAGCTTCTTTGCTTCAAAATAGTTTTTCCAAGTTTTGTGATAATCAAGATGGTCCTGCGTGAGATTTGTGAATGCACCGATATAAAAATGTATGCCCTCTACTCTGCCCTGTGCAAGTGCCTGAGAAGAAACTTCCATAATGCAATATTCACAATTTGCATCAACCATTTTTCTGAAAAGTGACTGAAGTTCATATGGGTCAGGTGTTGTGTAGTGTGCCGGATAAACCTCACTGCCGACCATATTTTGAACCGTGCCGATAAGTCCGCATTTTTTACCGACATTTTCAAGGATTTGTTTAATCAAAAATGTTGTGGTTGTTTTGCCGTTTGTGCCTGTAAGTCCGATAAGTTTAAGGTTGTCGGCAGGATTGCCGAAAAACGAAGCACAAATCGGTGAATATGCCTTACGGGTATCTTCAACAATGATTTGTTTTTCAAGTCCTAAGTCGTGGTCGCAAACAACTGCAACAGCACCTTTTTTGAGCATATCCTCTGCAACAGAGTGTCCGTCAAACGATGCACCCTTGATGCAAACAAAGAGATGACCCGCTTCTACCTGACGAGAATCGGCTGTTATATCCTTAACCTCAACATCATTATATTTATTTTTTACCTTTACATCCTTTAAAACCTGTGAAAGTTTCATTTTCCCACTCCTATATATTATCAGTCAAGAACTGAATTTGTATTCTTGAACGACACGGTAATTACCGTTCCGGCTGAAACAGTTGCGCCCTTTTCGGTCGATTGACGGTAAGCAACAACATTTGACGCCGAAAGATTAATACCGCTTATTTCAATATTTAAATTATTTTCACTTGCAAGAGCATTTGCCTCGCTGATTGTAAGACCCGTAAAATCAGGAACAGTTACAGTTTTCTTTTCTTCCTTTGTGGTATACAGAATAACCGTTCCGTTGGTCGGAATTGTTGATGACGATGCAGGAGATTGACGAACAACCTTTTTGCCGTCACCGATAACCTTACATTTAAGGTTCTTTGAATTGAGCACAGACTTTGCTTCGGCAACACTCTTGCCAATTACATTCGGTGTGAAAACAGAAAGATTTTTGCTTTCCTTATCGTCATATTCAGGCTCAATGTTCATTTCTTGCATACAAGTTTCCACAACCTGTGCTGCAATCGGAGCACAAAGTGCGCCGCCGCCTAAATCCTGATTCGGTTCATCGATAATGATAATCATTGCAACCTGCGGGTCATCTGACGGAGCAATTGCCGCAAATGAAACGATATACTTTGTTTTGCCGTTTGTCGACTCGGCAAGTTTGGTTGATGTACCTGTTTTACCACCTACACGGTAACCTGCAACATATCCGTTTTTACCCGTACCGTTGTCAACAACGGATTTCATCATACCTCTAACCTTTTTTGAAGTATCTTCACTGATAACTCTTCTTACCTCGGTAGGTTGCGTTTTTTTAACGGTATTGCCGTTTGCATCGATGATATGGTCAACTACATACGGCTTCAAAAGTGTACCTCCGTTTGCTATTGCACAAAGACCCGTGCAAAGCTGGATAGGCGTCAAGCTGTTTGACTGACCGAACGAAGCAGAAGAAAGTTCTACAATACCATATTGATTTTCTTTATAATACTGTGAACCTGCCTCACCGGGAAGGTCAATTCCCGTTTTTTGAGTAAAGCCGAACGCCTCAAAATATTTAAAATAATTGTGCACACCGAGTTTTTGACCGACTGTAATAAAGAACGGGTTGCACGAATTTTCAAGTCCTTGAGTAAAGGTTTCTGTGCCGTGTCCCGGATGATAGTGGCACCTCATAACATAATCCTTTACACGAATTGAGCCTGTGCAAGTATAAGTTGTGTTGAGATTAACTATATTTTCTTCAAGGGCAGCTGCCGCAATGAAAGTTTTAAATACCGAACCCGGTTCGTAAGTGCTCGATGTGACAAAGTTGTTCCATTGGTTTTGAATAGCGTCACTTCTTGCAATCGTTTTTTCTTTTTCATCGGTAATCTTTTCAATTGCCTTGATATTCTTTGAATATGTAAGTTTGTGAGGATTGTTACAATCATAATCAGGAAGCGAAGCCATTGCAAGCACACCGCCTGTTTTGCAGTTCATAACAACGCCGTAAGCACCTTTTGCCTTGTACTCATTCATTGTTGCCGAAAGATTTTTTTCAAGCGTATACTGAACATTTTGATTAATTGTGAGCACAAGCGAATTTCCGTCTACTGCGTCAATTGAAGTTTCGTAATCGGTTGGGAGGTCGTGCTTTTGAGCATCCTTTACCGTAATGATTCTGCCGTTTGTGCCCCTCAATTCATTCTCGTAATAATATTCCAAGCCGTACAATCCCTGATTGTCATCGCCTGTGAATCCGATAACATTGGAAGCAAATTCGCCATAAGGATAATAGCGTCTTGTGTTTTGCTCCGTTCCAATGATATTTGAAAACTTGTTTTTAATTCTGAACTTAACGACCTTTTCCTTGATATCGTTATCAACCTGCTCTGCAATCAAGGCATAGCCTGTTTTTTTCTTGCTTTTTTCAAAAACTTCTGCTTTTTCTTCAGCGTCAAGTTTCAAAATTTTTGCAAGGCCGTTTACAACTTTATCTCTGGATTCGTCTGTTATGTTGTTTGAATCAAGAAAGATATTCCAAGTTGTTGCCGATTGAGCAAGAACATTTCCGTCGCTGTCATAAATCGAACCACGCTTTGCAGGGATTTCAACATCAGAAAGTTGCTGGCTTTCAGCCTTAGCGGAGAATTCGTCACCTTTGACGGTTGAGATATAAAAGACCCTAAAAGCGTCAAGCGAAAAAAGGAATGCAACAACAAAAGCCAATATACCGATTCGCTTTAACATCTGCTTTTTGAAATCTGTATCCACTGCATTCACCTCGTGTTCGTTAAAATTCGTGCATTTTTGCACTCCTATAAAAAAGCATTTTAGAGAGTAGGAAAATTCCGACTCTCTTATATAGTACGCTTTAAAATTTTATTTATTACTCAACTGCTTTTCGGCAAGAGTTTTGTTTTGATTTATTTCTTTCATATAATTATTTTTAAACTGATTTACATCCATATACTGAATTTGGTTGGATTTCATCTTTGTCATATGTAACTTGTTGACGGCATAATCATCAATCATACTGATTGAAATCATTGTGTCAAGTTCACTTTGCAAGCTGATATTTTCGCTTTGAGCATTCGAAATTTCAACCTTAACCTTTGAAATTTCTCTTGTAAGTTCATTTTTAACAGCAAAGGAGTAGAGGGTTAATCCCACGAATCCAATAATAAAGATAGCTGTCAAAACAAAAATGAATGCTCTTTTTGCACACATAACCTGTTCTGACTTGATTTGCTTTGAAGTCTTTACGCTGTCATTTTCGTGAACCTTAAGAGTTCTTTGCTCCTCAGGGAAATCCTCCTCCCTGTGTTTAGGAGCAGCAGATGTGCGTGAAAGATTAAAGCCGCTAATCATATACGATGTATCGTTTTGATATGAGTATCTGCGAAAATCATTTGCATTTGTCACTATATCCACCCCTGCAATATATAATGTAATTAATAATTATAATTAAAACTTTTCAAAGCATCTTAATCTTGACGACCTTGCTCTCGGATTTTCCTCAAGTTCAGCCTCTGTCGGTGCTTTCGACTTGAACACAAGTTTGCCGAGCGGCTTTTTGCCACAAACACAAACAGGAAATTCTTTTGGGCAAGTACAAGGATTGGCCCATTTGTTGAACTTCTCCTTAACGATTCTGTCCTCAAGCGAATGGAAAGTTATAACCGAAAGTCTGCCTCCCGAAGCCAAGCATTCAATCGCCTTGTCGAGCGTTTTGTCAAGCACATCCAACTCGGCATTAACCTCAATTCTCAATGCCTGAAATGTTTTTCGTGCTGGATGCGAATCACGCATTTTTGCCTTTGGATACGATGCTTTGATAATATCCACAAGCTCGCCCGTTGTTTCTATCGGCTTGTCCTGTCTGAAAAGGACAATACTTTTTGCAATTCTGCGAGAGAACTTTTCTTCTCCGTACCTAAAGAGAATGTCGGCAAGTTCCGCCTCGCCGTAGGTATTTACCACATCTTTTGCACTGAGTCCCGATTTGCTCATACGCATATCAAGAGGTGCGTTTTTGTGATACGAAAAGCCTCTGTCTGCGGTGTCAAGCTGGAAGGAGCTTACTCCCAAATCAAGCAACATCCCGTCAATAGATGCTACATTTAGCTCCTTCAAAACTTGATCCACATTTGAAAAATTATTTTGAACAATAGTGACATTCCCCAAATCGTCCAGACGCTCGTGAAGAACCTTAATCGCATCGGGATCTTGGTCAATCGCAATGAGTCTGCCGGCTTTTTGTGCAATGGCTTTTGAATGTCCGCCACCGCCTGCCGTACCGTCAACTATTGTTTTTGTGCTGTCAATGTTGAGCGAATCAATAGATTCGTCAAATAATACGCTCTTGTGTACAAATTCCATATCAGATACCTATACCGTTGAGCTCGTCCATAATGTCGATAACTTCTTCCCTGTCAACAGAATCAACCTGATCTTCAAATTTGGCTTTGTTCCAAATTTCGATATGGTTGATGTTACCGAAAACAACCGCTTCCTTTTCACCTGCAAGAGCAACCTTGTCCTTAAGGCGTTCGCTAATGAGAAGTCTGCCCTGCGAATCAAGATTCACCTTATCTGCCGATGATACAAGATACATAGAAATCTTTTTCTTCTTTTCAGTCGGAAGCTTGCTGTTTTGAACATTATTCAAAAGTTCTTCCCATTGGTCTTGCGGATAAAGCGAAATGAAATCACCGAGTCCGAGAGATGCAACAAATTCCTCGCCGAGGCGGGAACGCATATGAGAAGGAATGGCAACACGGCTTTTCGCATCAAGTTTATGCACACGATAGCCATACAAATAGTTGTCCATTTTGCTTCCTCCTCTCGAAAATCGATTGTGTTCCCCACAAATTCTTTAAAATTAGGGATAAAAGTGTTTTGAAAATACACTTTATGGGGTTACACCCCACTTTATTTACATTATAATAGTATCTCACGACTAAGTCAAGAGTATTTTTCTATAAATGTAAATTAATTTGCTTTTGATAAAACGGCCATATTTTATCGGATATTTTTTTACATTTTGATACTTTTTTACAATATTTCAAATTGCCAAACATTCTTTTATATGATATAATGTTTTTATTCTACTATTAAAGAAAGCTATGGTGATTTGTATGGAAGAAAGAAAAACCACCTGGGGTGAAAAAATCGGCTTTGGCGTAGGTGCAATAGGTCTTGACCTGAGCTACGGTATGTTTTATTCATTCCTTAGTTACTATTTGTCAAGCGTTTTGGGACTTAAAGAGGGCTTCTTGTTGCTCCTGACTCCACTTGCAAGAATTTGGGACGGTATTAACGACCCGATGATGGGAACAATCGTTGACAACACCCGCACCAAGCACGGAAAATACAGACCGTGGATTTTGATAGGCGCTATGTCTAACGCAGTTGTATTGTTCTTATTATTCACAAAATTCGGATTGAGCGGAACAGCACTTTATGTTTACATCGGCATTATGTATGTGCTTTGGGGTATGACAAACACAATGGCTGATATTCCATACTGGAGTATGATTCCAAGTTTCACCTCCGACCCTAAAGACAGAAACCTTGTTTCAACAGTTGCAAGAACATTCTCAGGTTTGGGTCAAGGTATTGTAACAGTTGCTTCTCCTATCATTTTGCCTTTGCTCTCAACAGGTATAAAGACCGACAAAGGCTACAGCGCAACAGGATTTTCAAGATGGGCAGGAATTCTTGCGATTATGCTTGTACTGTTCTCTGCAATCTGCGTATTCACCACAAAAGAAAAGAATGTTGTTTACGGCGAAAAGACAAAATTCTCGTTCAAAAAAATCTTTTCTGTTATTAAAAACAATGACCAACTTGTAGTATTTATGATATTCGCTATGCTTTCAAATGCCGGCTGGTATTTGACATCGGGAACTGCTGTTTACTACTTTACAGATGTACTCGGCAATCCAAAGGCACAATCATTGTTCCAGACAATCGGTGCAGTCGGTTCTGTTCTTGGTCTTTTGGTTATTCCGATTCTCTCAAAATGGTTCAACAAAAAGGTTATCTATCAGATTTCACTCATTGCCACCATCATCGGTTATGTTTTGATGTACATCTTTGGTCCTATCCTCAAGAACACAATTGCACTTGATGTTGCATACATCATTTCATCAACAGGTATTGCCGCAATGTTTGTTGGACAGACTGTATTCCTTGCAGACATTGTTGACTACGGTGAATTCAAAAACGCCGAAAGAAACGAATCAATCACATTCTCTATGAAAGGCTTTTTGCAGAAGATGGCATACACCATTCAAACTCTCGTTTTGTTTGGCGGTTTGGCAGCGATGAACTACAATCAACAAATCACATCTGCAACAAAGCAAATCAACGATTCAACAAAAGCAGGAATCGGCATCATTTGTTTCGCCGTTCCTCCTGTACTTATCTTGCTCTCACTCATCGTGTTCACTGCAAAATTCAAGCTCCACGGTGACCTTGCAGACCAAGTACACGACCACATTGTTACAAAGCGTGCAAGCGAAGCAGAAACTAACGAATAATAAAAACACTTAACAGCATAACAAAAAGCGTATCGAAAATTCGATACGCTTTTATCATTTTCATTTATTGAATTAGCCAAGCAATTCTTTGAGAATTCTTGTTACTTCGCTTGACGGAGCTTTGCCCTTGAGTGCTCTCATTGACTGACCGACAAGGAAGTTAAAGGACTTGTCCTTGCCCTCTTTATATTCTGCAACAGCCTTTTCGTTATTTGCGATAATTTCCTCAATAACAGACTGAATTGCACCTGTGTCGGACACCATTTCCATATTGTTTGCCTTGACATATTCCTCAGGAATTACATCATCTTCAAACACAGCCTTGAGCACCTTTCTTGCAGATTCACGAGAAACCTTGTTTGAATTTACAAGATTGATGATTTCGCCAAGACTCTCTGTTCTGAATGAAATGTTTTCAGGCAAGGTCTGGGTATCATTCATAAGTTTCATAAGGTCGCCCATAATCCAGTGAGCCGAATCCTTTGGATTCTTTGTAATCTCAACCGTCTTATCAAACAATTTTGCATATGCCTTGTCCGAGCAAAGAATGTTTGCATCGTATTCCGTGAGAGAATAGTCGCTGACATATCTTGCCTTTTTAGCTTCAGGGAGTTCAGGAAGCGATGCTCTGATGCCCTCGATGTACTCATCCGAAAGTTCAATCGGAGGGAGGTCAGGCTCAGGGAAATACTTATAGTCCTGTGCGTCCTCCTTGCTTCTCATTGAAGTGGAAACGCCCTTGCTGTCGTCCCATCTGCGAGTTTCCTGGACAACCTTGCCACCGTCCTCGATAAGTTCGATTTGGCGCTCGGTTTCCGCCTCGATAGCGTTGTGAATACCTCTGAACGAGTTAATATTCTTCATCTCTGTTCTTGTGCCGAATTCGGTTGCGCCCTTTTCCATAACAGACACATTTACATCGGCACGGAGTGAACCCTCCTGCATCTTACAGTCCGAAACACCGCAGAACTGAAGAATAGCACGGAGCTTTTCAACATATTCAACCGCTTCATCGGCGCTTGCAATATCAGGTTCAGACACAATTTCCAAAAGAGGCACACCGCAACGGTTATAGTTTACAAGAGTGCTGTCTGTCCACTCATCGTGAACAAGCTTTCCTGCGTCCTCTTCCATATGAATTTCGTGAATTCTGACTTTCTTTTTGCCACCGTTTACGCTGTCGTTAATCTCAACCCAGCCGTTTCTGCAAATCGGAAGATAAAGTTGTGAAATCTGATAAGCCTTTGGCAAATCGGGATAAAAATAATTTTTTCTGTCAAACTTATTATACTGTGTAATCTCGCAGTTGAGTGCAAGACCTGTGCGAACCGCAAATTCAACAACCCTCTTGTTTACAACAGGGAGAGTGCCCGGCATACCTGAGCAAATTTCACAAACATGAGTGTTTGGCTCGCCGCCGAATTCTGTTGTGCAGTTGCAAAAAATCTTTGTTTTAGTGGCAAGCTCTGTATGAACTTCAAGACCACAAACGGTAATATAATCCATATTTACTGCCTCCTATTAAAGATTTGGTTTTCTTTTATGCCAGTCGGTTGCATTTTGATAAGCATAGCCGGCTGAAAGAATTGTTTTTTCGTCAAACGGTTTGCCAATAAGTTGAATACCGATTGGCATTGAATTTGTATCAAAACCGCAAGGAAGTGCAAGTGACGGCAAGCCTGCGATATTAATCATTACTGTGTAAATATCGCCGAGATACATTGCAAGTGGGTCTGAAAGGCCCTCGCCCATTTTAAGTGCTGTTGTCGGAGCAACAGGACCGAGGAGAAAATCATACTTTTGGAATGCTTCATTAAATGCCTTGCAAATAAGACCCTTTGCCTGAAGTGCTTTCTTATAATAAGCATCAAAATAACCTGAAGAAAGCACAAAGTTGCCAAGCATAATACGCTTTTTAACTTCCATACCGAAGCCCTCAGAACGGGACTTGAAATATACATCAGTCAGATTAAACGCATCCTTTGATTTATAGCCATACTTGATGCCGTCAAAACGGGAAAGGTTTGAGCAAGCCTCTGCACAAGCAATAATATAATAGGTAGGAATTGCGTATTTTACGATAGGCATATCAAACACTTCAACCTCTGCACCGAGGTCTTTGAGAGTTTCAGCGGCAGCTTTTACGCTTGCTGCAACCTCTGCGTTGATGCCCTCGCCGAAGTAATCGTTTGGAATACCGATTTTCTTGCCCTTGAGGTTATCAAGTTTAATATCCGCAAGGTCAAAGGCTTCACTTTCCATTGAAGTGCCGTCCTTGACATCCTTGCCCTTAATTACATTGAACACACCTGCGACATCGAGAACATCTTTGCCGAGAGGTCCGATTTGGTCAAGTGATGATGCGTATGCAATAAGGCCATAACGAGATACGGCACCGTAAGTTGGTTTAAGACCTGTTACACCGCAGAATGATGCAGGCTGACGGATTGAACCGCCTGTATCCGAACCGAGAGCAACAAGGCTTTCGTCAGCGGCAACAGAAGCTGCCGCACCGCCCGATGAACCGCCCGGAACTCTTGTTACATCCCACGGATTTTTTGTTGAACCGTAGAATGATGTTTCGGTTGTTGAGCCCATTGCAAACTCGTCCATATTAACCTTGCCGAAAGGAATCATATCGGCATTATTAAGCTTATTGATAACGGTTGCGTTATACGGAGGCTTGAAGTTTGAAAGAATCTTTGATGCACAAGAGGTCAACTTGCCTTTTTCGCAGATATTGTCCTTAATAGCAATCGGAACACCTGCAAACAATGAAGCAGCCTCGCCCGAATCAATTTTCTTTTGAACAAGCTCCGCCTGCTGTAAAGCAGAATCTTTGTCGAGTGAAACATAGCAGTTATAAGTGCCGTCCTTTTGCTCAATAGCCTTTGCAACACTTTCCACCGCATCCATAGATGTTATTTCTTTATTCTTAATTTTTTCTGCAACCTGAAGGGCAGTCATTTCATAAATTTCCATTCTATTCCCTCCTTAGTCCACAGTCTTTGGCACAACGAAACAGCCGTCCTGACTTTCAGGAGCATTGGCAACAATTTCGTCTGCCGACATTGACGGCTGAACTTCGTCTTCTCTCATAACATTTGTTACAGGGAAGCAATGGCTCATAGCCTCAACACCGTCTGTATCAAGCTCGTTAAGCATATCGATATAGGTGAGGATGTCTTGAAGTTCGTTGCCGACTTTCTTTTCCTCATCTTCTGTCAATGTAATACGAGCCAATTTTTCAAGATATTTAATTAAATCAGGAGTAATTTGCATTATATTTGCCTCCAAAAATTATTTGTCCTTTTCAACCGGTCTGCGAAGCTTGATGTGAGTTTCACGAAGCTGAAGTTCGGTTACATAGTTTGGTGCGCCGAGGAGCATATCCTGTGCGTTGCTGTTCATAGGGAACGCAATGATTTCACGGATATTTTCTTCATCCTTGAGGAGCATAATCATACGGTCAACACCCGGTGCCATACCTGCATGAGGCGGTGCACCATAGTGGAATGCGTTATAAAGAGCGCCGAACTTTTCCTTAACGGTATCTTCGCTGTATCCTGCCATTTCGAACGCCTTAACCATAACATCAGGTCTGTGGTTACGAACAGCACCCGATGAAAGCTCAACACCGTTACAAACAATGTCGTACTGATAAGCCTTAATTTCTGTCGGCTCTTCGTTGAGAAGTGCATCCATTTCGCCCTGTGGCATTGAGAATGGGTTATGTGTAAAGATGAGCTGGCCGTTTTCGTCACGCTCAAACATTGGAAAGTCTGTGATGTAGCAGAACTCAAATCTGTCCTTATCAATAAGGTCAAGACGGTTTGCAAGTTCTGTTCTGATCATACCTGCGAGTTCATTGACAACCTTTGGTGTGTCGCAAATAAAGAACAATGTGTCGTCTGTCTTGAAGTTAAAGATTGAGCGAAGTTCCTCTTTCTTATCATCAGGAAGGAACTTGTCGATAGGGCCTTTGTATGAGCCGTCCTCAAGAACTTCGATATAGCCAAGACCCTTCATACCGATTTCAAGTGCGTACTTGAGCATCTTTTCAAACCAGCCCTTTGACTGCTTTGCGCAACCCGGTACATTGATACCACGAACAGGTCTGCCCTTGAATGCCTTGAATTCTACATCAGAGAAGAACTCTGTGAGGTCAACAATTTCAAGAGGGTTACGGAGATCAGGCTTGTCTGTACCGTACTTTAGCATAGACTCTTCATAAGGAATTTTTACAAATGGCTTTGGAGAAATTTTCTTTCCGCCGCCAAACTTTTCAAAAGTATCATAAAGAACTTCGTCAGCAACCTCAAATACATCCTCTTGAGTTGCAAAAGCCATCTCAAAGTCGAGCTGATAGAACTCACCCGGTGAACGGTCTGCTCTTGCGTCCTCATCACGGAAGCAAGGTGCAATCTGGAAGTATCTGTCAAATCCCGAAGTCATAAGGAGCTGCTTGAACTGCTGTGGTGCTTGTGGCAAAGCGTAGAACTTGCCCTCGTGCTTACGAGACGGAATGATATAGTCACGAGCACCCTCCGGTGATGAACAAGTCAAGATTGGAGTTGTGATTTCGGTAAAGCCGAGAGAGGTCATCTTCTGACGAAGATATGAAACAACCTGGCTTCTGAAAATAATGTTGTCGTGAACCTTTTTGTTTCTCAAATCAAGGAAACGATAAGTAAGACGAACATCCTCACGGGTTTCTCTGCTTTCGCTGATTTCAAAAGGCAAATTTTCTGTGCAAGGATTGAGCACCTTGAGAGTGTCAACCTTTACTTCAAGCTCGCCTGTTGCAATTTTTGGATTGATTGTTTCTTCATCACGCTTAACAACAACGCCCTCAACAGAGATAACGCTCTCTTTACGAAGATGGTTGATAAGGTCATCATCGTTTACAACGACCTGTGTTACACCGTACTCATCTCTGAGGTCGATGAATGCAACACCGCCGTGGTCACGGATTGTGTCTACCCAACCTGCAAGTTGAACTCTTTGGTTGAGATTATCAAATGTAAGCTCGTTACAGTTATGTGTTCTGTATGCCATAATATAATTCCTTTCATGGAAAATTCTGAATAGATATAAAAATCCATATTAACGCTAATATTATAGCACAGTTACCTTGCCACTTCAACAACTATTTTATATTAATTATATATAAATTAATAGTTGTTTTAATAAAAATAAAATATCCCATTGTAAAAATAGGATATTTTTTAAATTATAAATGCTACATTAAATCTAAAAGATGTGTCAACTGTTCATTTTTAATCGGCACACCAGTAAAAGTATAATCTGAAATATCGGTTGATAAATAATATTCCCCGTCATAATTTCCTATAATTATATTCGAATTCGGACAAACTGCCGAACCGGAATATGAAAAGCTAATATAATACCAATATCCGGTATTCTTAGTAAATGTTTTTGCTTCATACTCATCATCTTTATAATTTTCAAGAGATTTGCAAAAATATACAATATTGTCTTCATCGACAAATCGTTTCATTTTAGGCGAACTGTTTTTTGTAATCAAAACCGAAGTTATATTACCGCATTTCAAGTCATCAGTTTTATATATTGTTCTGTCTTTTGTAAACATTTTGCTATCCCTAAAAACAGACTGATATAAAAACACATTATCTTCATCATTTTCAAGTGAATAATATGCTCTCGGAAGAATCAAATTAGGTTTTTCACAGATTTTGTCACCGAGGATAAATTCGGTGTTAGACGCAAAATAAAGTTCTGTGGGATAATAAACATCTCCGTTATATTCAATTGAGACTATCTCACCGTTTTTTCTGTTTTCTTTGACTTGTAAATTCGGCAGATAATATTTGAACATATAAAAATCGAACGCAAGAGTAAAAATAATAACAATTACTGCCGTACAAAAGGCAATTATATTTTTAGATTTTGAAATTATCATTTACTCACCTCATATAAACCGGTTGCCTTGTTGAGTTTGTAAGTCGTTTCGTTGCAGGAATCATCAGACATTTTGCAATATGTGTCTTCGTCTGCGTAGTAATACTTATCATAATCGGCAATCGCAGAATGATTTGCAAATATTCTTGCACCGTTTTCATCAAGGCTCAAATAGTAATCATAAATTGCATTTGCGGCAAGAGTGTGAGAGTAGTTAAATTTTCTGATATCCCCACTGCTTTTGATTTCTATTGTTTTTAAATTAAGCACAAGTTCATCGTGATAATTGTTGCCGACGACCTTATAAAATTCTTCTTGGGCATCTGCATTTCCGTTTTTTGCAAGGGAGATGAGATACGGCACGGCGCTGTCGGAAAGGTCGGCAATGTTACCTACATCAAGGTTTTCAAGCGTGTGATTATTGTATGCCTTGATGTTGTAATCTGCAATTCTTGCATCAACATTTGAATAGGAAATCGCTATCAAAAGAGCGGAGCAAAAGACGATAATCGTTTGCATATAAGGCACTTTCGGTGCAAAGATGTGGACAATCAGCATCACGATTACAACAGGCATCATAAGCATAAAAGCAAACACCAAAATGCGATTTTTTGAAAGTCCGTAAACGCTGACATTCATCACCATTTTTTGCATTGCCACGATTACAAGCAACGCTGAAAACACGGACACAAAGATGCAAAGTGCCTTTAGCAATTTGCCGTTTTTGCCCTTTACAAAAGCAAAAATTATGCCGATAATAACTAAATTGATTGCGCAAACCGTGCACATTTCATAAAATCCGCCGAGGGTGACTGAGTGCTGCGGA
>CABQCC010000021.1 GCA_902462495.1 uncultured Eubacterium sp.
TCGCATTTTGACGGAGCAACGGTGCGAGGAACAATGTCCTTATCCTGAAGTTTCTGTCTTTCTGAAAGATGGGAAGAATCAAGATTATATTCTTCACCCTTTGTGATATTCTTGAGTACAACAGGTTTGTTGTTTTCGATGCAATCACGAATACCTACAAGTTCAAGTTCGTCCATTTGGTCTATTTTGTCGTAGTCAGCCTCATCGCTGAATGTGAACGGCAAAATGCCTGCGTTTACGAGGTTTGCAACATGGATACGGGCAAAGCTCTTTGTGATAACAGCCTTTACACCGAGGTAAAGCGGAACAAGAGCAGCGTGTTCACGAGATGAACCTTGACCGTAGTTTGCACCACCGATGATGAAGCCTTTACCCTCTGCCTTGATTCTTTCAGGGAAAGTTTCGTCACATACGGCGAAGCAATACTGCGAAAGGTGAGGAATATTTGAACGGTAAGGCAAAATCTTTGCACCTGCCGGCATAATGTGGTCTGTTGTAATATTATCGCCAACCTTAAGAACAGCCTTTGCGGTGATGTCCGCAGGAAGCGGCTCTGTCTTTGGAAACGGCTTGATGTTTGGTCCACGAAGAACCTCAACATCCTTTGCCTCCTCAGGTGAAGCAGGAGGAACAATCATATTATCATTTACGATAAAGTGCTCAGGCATTGTAATCTGCGGAGCGTCGCCGAGTTCTCTCGGGTCGGTAAGATAGCCTGTAAGAGCGGAAGCTGCGGCAACTTCAGGAGATACAAGATAAATCTTGCCGTCCTTTGTGCCTGAACGACCCTCAAAGTTACGGTTGAAAGTACGGAGTGAAACACCGCCGCTGTTAGGGCTTTGACCCATACCGATACAAGGTCCGCAAGCACTTTCAAGAATTCGTGCACCTGCGCTGATCATATCGGACAATGCACCGTTGAGAGCAAGCATATTGAGAACCTGCTTTGAACCCGGAGCAATGCAAAGAGAAACAGAAGGGTCAATTGTTTTGCCCTTAAGGATTGAAGCGACCTTCATCATATCAACATACGATGAGTTTGTGCAAGAACCGATAGCAACCTGGTCAACCTTGATTCTGCCGATTTCGTCGGTTGTTTTTACATTATCAGGCATATGAGGACAAGCAGCCATTGGTGTAAGCGAACAAAGGTCAATATCAATAACCTCGTCATAAACAGCATCCTCATCAGGAAGAAGCTCTACCCAGTCATTTTCTCTGCCCTGTGCCTTGAGGAAAGCAAGAGTGATTTCGTCTGAAGGGAAAATTGATGTTGTTGCGCCAAGCTCTGCGCCCATATTTGTGATGGTTGCACGCTCAGGAACAGAAAGAGTCTTTACGCCCTCTCCGCCGTATTCGATAATCTTGCCGACGCCGCCCTTAACGCTCATAATTCGGAGAACTTCTAGGATAACATCTTTTGCGGAAACCCAAGGCTTGAGATAGCCCGTAAGATTAATTCTTGTCATCTTTGGCATCGGAATATAGTATGTACCGCCGCCCATGGCTACGGCAACATCAAGTCCGCCTGCACCCATTGCAAGCATACCGATACCACCGCCTGTCGGAGTGTGGCTGTCCGAACCGATGAGAGTCTTGCCCGGAATACCGAAGCGTTCAAGGTGTACTTGGTGGCAAATTCCGTTGCCCGGTCTTGAAAAATAAATGCCGTGCTTCTTTGTTACAGTTTGGATAAATCTGTGGTCGTCCGCATTTTCAAATCCTGTTTGAAGTGTGTTGTGGTCGATATAAGCAACAGAGCGCTCTGTCTTTACTCTGTCAACACCCATAGCTTCAAATTCAAGATAAGCCATAGTACCCGTTGCATCCTGTGTGAGAGTTTGGTCGATACGAAGTCCGATTTCTGTGCCGACTTTCATTTCGCCCTCTACAAGATGAGATTTAATAAGTTTTTGTGCTAAAGTAAGTCCCATTAGCGAGTCCTCCTAAACTTTTACATATTCATTAACAAAGTTATTAAACAATTTAACAATCTTATAATAAAACATCGACAGAAAATTGTCAATATAATAAGTATAATAAATATAAGTAATTACATAATTGTAATAAAAAATATACATTTAAGTAATAAAATAAATTGTAATTTTGTATAATAATATGATTGTATACAGGAACAAAAAATGATACAATAGAAAAAAATGTGATTTGGAAGATTACTATGGAATTAGACAAACTTAAACAAGGTCAATCCGCCATTGTGCAAACGGTCGGCGGTGACGGTGCTTTACGCCAACATTTTCTTGATATGGGGCTGATTCCGGGTGCTGAAATTACTCTTGTAAAATTTGCGCCGATGGGTGACCCGATTGAATTCAGAATTCACGGCTATGAGCTGACCTTGCGTGTGAATGACGCAAAAAAAATTGAAATAAAGCCGATAAAAAAGACGGCTCAAACCGAACAGAAAAAGAGATGCACGGACAGAATTGAGCATCCGGGACTCGGTGAAAACGGCAAATATCATGTGAAATCAAGTGAAAATCCTTTGCCGTCGGGAACTGTTTTGTCTTTTGCTCTTGCGGGCAACCAAAACTGCGGAAAGACAACTCTTTTCAATCAGTTGACAGGCTCAAATCAGCATGTCGGCAACTTCCCCGGCGTTACCGTTGACCGAAAAACGGGTGTCATCAAAGGCTACCCGAACACAGAGGTTGTTGACCTGCCGGGCATATATTCCCTTTCGCCGTACACAAGCGAGGAGATTGTTTCGAGGCAGTACATACTTGACGAAAAGCCGACAGGCATCATCAACATTGTTGACGCAACAAACATCGAGAGAAATCTATATCTCACAATGCAACTTATGGAGCTTGAAATTCCGATTGTGCTTGCGCTAAATATGATGGACGAGGTCAAGGGCAACGGCGGATGTGTGCTCATCAACGAAACCGAGGATATGCTCGGTATTCCCGTTGTGCCGATTTCTGCGGCAAAAAACGAGGGCATAGACGAGTTAATTCAACACGCCGTGCACATTGCCAAATATCAGGAAAAGCCGGGCAGAACCGACTTTTGTGACGAAAGCGAACATTCGGGAGCGGTGCACAGAGCACTCCACGGAATAATGCACCTCATCGAAGACCACGCCGAATCTGCAGGAATACCTATCAGATTTGCGGCAACAAAACTTGTTGAGGGTGACGAAAGAATAGAAAAAGCGCTTAACCTTGACAGCAACGAAAAAGAATTTGTGGAAGCAATCATCAAACAGATGGAGGAAGAACGAGGAATGGACAGAGCAGCGGCAATTGCCGATATGCGTTTTTCGTTCATCACAAAACTTGTTGACAAATGCGTTGTTAAGCCAAAGGAAAGCAAGGAGAGTATAAGAAGCCGAAAGATAGACAAAATTTTAACAGGAAAGTACACAGCTATTCCGAGTTTTGTTGTTATAATGGCAGTGATTTTTTGGCTGACATTCAGTGTAATCGGACTGCGACTCCAGCAACTTTTGGAATATTTAATCGGTCAGTTGACCACCCTTGTTGATACAGGACTTACAAATTGGAATGTTGACAAGGTGTTACATTCGCTGATAATTGACGGAATATTTGAGGGCGTGGGCAGTGTATTAAGTTTCTTGCCGATAATCGTTACGCTGTTCTTCTTCCTGTCATTGCTTGAAGACACGGGATATATGGCAAGAGTTGCGTTTGTAATGGACAAATTGTTGCGTAGAATAGGACTTTCGGGACGAAGTATTGTGCCGATGCTGATTGGTTTCGGCTGTTCCGTACCTGCGGTTATGGCAAGCAGAACTCTGCCGTCAGAGCGTGACAGAAAGATGACAATCACGCTTATACCGTTTATGAGCTGTACGGCAAAACTTCCGATATACTCATTCTTTACTGCGGCATTTTTCCCTGACAAAGCACCGCTTGTGATGATTTTGCTGTACTTCGGCGGAATAGCCATAGGCATACTCACAGCGTTTATCTCAAAAGGAACTGTGTTCAAAGGCGAAGCCGTGCCTTTTGTTATGGAACTGCCTAACTATCGACTTCCGAGTGCAAAAACGACTTTACATCTCTTGTGGGAAAAAGCAAAGGACTTCTTGACAAGAGCGTTTACAGTTATTTTTATTGCAACAATCGTCATTTGGTTCTTAAAGACATTCAACTTCCATCTCGGAGTTGTTGAGGATTCAAAGGACAGCATCCTTGCAGAAATCGCAGGTGTTATTGCACCGATATTTGCACCTATCGGTTTTGGCGACTGGAGAATGTCAACATCGTTAATAACAGGCTTTATCGCAAAAGAAAGCGTTGTTTCTACATTGAGAGTATTGACAGGCTCGGCAGGAATTACAAGCATTTTGACACCTGTAAGTGCGGCAAGTTTCCTCACATTCTGCTTGCTTTATACCCCTTGCGTTGCGGCGGTTGCTTCAATCAAGAGAGAACTCGGCAGAAAATGGGCAGGAATTACAATTTTGCTTCAATGCTCGGTTGCTTGGCTTTGCTCAGGCATTGTATATGTAATCGGGTCAATGATTGTTAAATAATAAGCACTTCTTACTGTTTATTACAATCCCTCCGTCGCACATAAAGTGCGACACCTCCCTTTACACAAGGGAGGCATAAAAGGATTTACATTTACGGTAAGAAGTATTTTTATATTTACATTAAAAATGTATTATGATATAATTATTAAACAAAATAAACAAGGTGACAGATATGATAGAAAGAGTTAACAAAGACAATTTAGCCGAATATGAGGCATTTATAAAAAAACATCCAAAGGGACTTTTTCAACATTCATCAAAATGGGCAAAAGTCAAGTCTGCTTGGAAATGGGAAGCTGTTATGCTCAAGGACGACAACGGCGAGATTATCGGTTCTGCCGATGTCCTTATCAGAAGCATTCCCGTTATCAAAAATTCATTGATGTATGCATGCAGAGGCTTTGTGTGTGACGAAGATGATTTTGACACATTTGACAAATTATTTGACGCAATCCTTAAAGTCGGCAAGGAATACAAGGCATATTGCCTAAAAATCGACCCTGAAATCGTTATTGAGAACAAGGCGTACAAAGAGCACCTCATCAAAAAAGGATTTGTTGAACTTAATCCGGGATGTATGGATTTTGAGAATGTACAGCCGAGATTTGTTTACTGCTTTGACTACAACGGTTTGAGCGAGGACGAGCTTATGCTCACCTTTAAATCGGATTACCGCAACCGTATCAGAAAAGCGCCTAAAAAGGGTGTTGAAGTTAAGATTTGCGGCAAGGAAGCACTTGACGACTTTGTTTCCATTATGGCGGAAACTGGCGAGCGTGACGGATTTTCGACAAGACCGAAATGGTATTTTGAAAAAATCCTTGATTGTATGACAGATGACGCAAGACTTTATATGGCATACTACGAGGGCAAGCCGATTGCAGGAACTCTTGCAATCAAGTGGGGCGAAAATGTTATGAAATACCAATACGGTGCTTCATCAAATGCTCACAGAAATGTTTACCCTAACTATGCGCTTCAATGGGCAATGATTAAGTGGGGTATGGAGTGCAACTGCAAGGTTTACGACTTTGGCGGAATCAGCGGTGACTGCCAAAACCCTGACAACCCACACTACGGACTTTGGAGATTTAAGCACGGATTCGGCGGATATATGAAAGAATTTGTCGGCGAATTTGACTATGTAATCAACAAGCCTGTATACAATCTTTACAACATCGGAACAAAGGTATTGAAGAAAATCAGAAAATGAGCAGATATGTAATAGACAAAAGCCTGCTTGACGAAAACATCGAGATTGTCAAGCAAAAAGCAGGCGTGCCGCTTATCGGAGTTGTTAAGGGCAACGGCTACGGCTTTGGAATAAAAGAGATAACAAAAATTTTAGTTGAACACGGAATCAAAACTTTTGCAGTTACGGAAGTTACAGACCTGCCGATACTGCGTAAGGTTTTGACTGACGAAGACATACTCGTTATGCGTTCAACCTGCATAAAAGACGAATGCAGAGAAATTGCCAAATACGGCGCAACGACGACAATCGGTTCTTTGCAAGCAGGACAAGCAATGAGCGAGGTTGCAACAGAAATGGGAGTCACCGTCAAATGTCACCTCAAAATCGACACGGGAATGGGCAGATACGGTTTTATGCCAAGCGAAATTGAGGACGCAATCAAATGCTATTCACTGCCAAACCTTGAATTTACGGGAGCGTACACGCATTTTTCATCGGCGTTCAGAAACCATGATTTAACCAAAGCACAGCTTGAAATGTTCAAGGACACTATGGCAAAAATCAAGGAAAAAGTGGGAAATGTCGGAATTTTGCACGCAAGCAATTCACCTGCTCTGCTCAATGTTGAGGATGTTTGCCTTGACACCGTGCGAATCGGCTCGGCATTCACAGGCAGAGTTATCACAAAGAGCAAAAGCGGTTTGCACAGGCTCGGTTCGTTAGAAGCCGAAGTTGTTGATGTTAAAACCGTGCCAAAGGGATATTTTGTCGGCTACAACGCAACATACCAAACGAAGCGTGAAACAAAGATTGCCATTGTTCCAATCGGTCACTATGACGGCTTTGGACTGACAAAAGAAAAGGAAATCATCAATTTCAGATATGTTCTCTCCGTATTCAAAAGCTTTCTCAAAAAGAAGCAAATGTATGTCAAAATCAACGGCAGAATGTACCATGTAATCGGCGGAATCGGGCTTAGCCACACAGCAGTTGACATAACAGGCAGTGAAGTCAAACCGGGCGATTTGGCAAGCGTTGACATCTCACCGCTGATGGTAAATCCAAGGATTGAAAGAGTATATAAATAAGAATACAAACAAAAAAAGACGCAAATCAATGCGTCTTTTTTGTTTACAATATTTTATTTTGCTAGGAAGCCGACTTTTTTCATAACCTTGGTGAGAGTTCTGTTTGCAAGGCGAGAAGCGGTGTCTGCACCCTGTGTCCAGCACTCCTGGAGATACTTCTTATCCTGCAAGAGTTCGTTATATCTCTTTTGAACAGGCTCAAGTTCTGCTACAACAGCTTCGCCGACTGCCTTTTTGAAGTCGCCGTAACCCTTGCCGGAAAAGTCGTGCTCAATAGTTTCGAAGCTGTCGCCCGTAACTGCGGAATAAATGGTCATAAGGTTGTTTATTCCGTCCTTACCTTCTGCATAATGAACCGACATTTCGCTGTCTGTGATTGCGGATTTAAACTTCTTCATAATCACATTCGGTTCATCCGTGAGATGAACCGTACCCTTTGGATTAGGGTCGGACTTTGACATCTTTGAAGTAGGATTTTGAAGCGACATAACCCTTGCACCTGCCTTTGGAATATAAGGCTCCGGAACTGTGAACACATTGCCGTAAACACCGTTGAAGCGTTCTGCAATGTCACGAGTGATTTCGAGGTGCTGTTTTTGGTCCGCTCCGACAGGAACAACATCCGCCTGATACAAGAGAATATCGGCAGCCATAAGACAAGGATAGGTGAAAAGACCTGCATTGACATTGTCTGCGTGCTGTGCGGATTTGTCCTTAAACTGAGTCATTCTGTTAAGTTCGCCAAACTGTGTGTAGCAATTCAAAATCCAACCGAGCTGGCTGTGCTGAGGTACATGCGACTGAACAAAAAGAATGCTCTTTTGAGGGTCAAGTCCGACAGCCATAAGCATTGCATAAAGCTGTGTTGTTTGTGCACGGAGCTTTGCAGGGTCTTGACGAACGGTGATTGAATGTAAATCCGCAATACCGAAAATAGTATCGAAATCATCCTGAAATGACGCCCAGCCTTTCATTGCGCCAAGGTAGTTGCCGAGGGTTGGAATTGAGGTCGGCTGAATGAGTGACAATGATCTTTTCTTTCTTTCAACTTTTACTTCTTCTGACATAATAATATCTCTTTTCTGTTAATATTCTTTTAGGACTTCGCCCATAATTCGCACGCCGTCAACGATATTTTCATCACTTGGGGTGGAAAAATTAAGGCGGATATAGTTACAAGGTTTTGACTCGTCAACAATGAAAGCGTTGCCCGGAACAACAGCGACTTTGCGTTCTACAAGTCGTTTGCAATAGTCGGTCATATCGACATTGTTCGGGAGCTTTGCCCAAAGGAACAAGCCGCCTTGAGGTCTTACATATTTGATTTGAGGGCAAAATTCATCAAGTTTTTCGCACATAAGATTAATCTTTTTGCGATAAATTTTTCTGATTTCCTCGATATGAGCATCAACATCGTACTCCATAAACCAACGATGAACAATCATTTGATTGAGCACGCCTGTATGCACATCGGACACCTGCTTCCCGATTGTGAAAGCGCCTGCAATTGAATTTGGTACAACGGCATAAGCAACACGAATACCGGGTGCTAAAATCTTTGAAAAAGAGCCTGCATAAATCACAAGACCGTCCTCATCAAGAGTTTTGATTGCAGGAACATCCTCACCCTCTGTGCGAAGATTGCCGTATGGGTCATCCTCCAAAACAGCAATGCCGTATTTTTTTGCAATGGCATAAACAGCTTTTCTTTTTTCCCAAGAAAGAGTTGTGCCACTCGGATTTTGAAAATTCGGAATAGTGTAGATAAATTTAGCATTCGGATTGGCTTTTACTGCATTTTCAAGTGCTTCAATATTCATTCCGTCACTTTCAACAGGCACGCCGACAAGTTTGCAACCGTGAGAACGAAATGCGTTGAGCGAACCTATGAAAGATGGTTCTTCGCAAATTATCGTGTCGCCCTCGGAGGTGAGAACCCTCGTTGCAATATCCATAACCTGCGTTCCGCCTGCCGTGATGATAACAGAATCGTCATCCGTGCCGATATTATTCCTTTTTTTCAACCAATCCTTAACGGTTTTGCGAAGTGGCTCATAACCCTCCGAAACACCGTAAACAAGGGCAGAAACAGGATTTTCCTCCAAAATTTCTGCGCTGATTTTTTTCACCTCATCGCAAGGGAAAGCCTCAACCGCCGGAGAACCGCCCGCAAAAGCAATCACGGACGGGTCGGAAGTTGCTTTCAATATTTCTCTTGTTGCCGAAGGCTTCATATTTTTATACTTATCTGAAAGCTGAAGCATATTAACCTTCCTCTAATACTTCTTTGACAAAGCGTTCGCAAGAATGACCGTCACAAAGGGACACAAATCGTTTTTTGAACGCAATGTAATCATCATTATTGTTTGTTATAGATTTTATGGCATCGGCAAGTTCGTTTTGATTGGATACAATACTACCGCAAGAATAATCCTTATAATCAAAATAGAAGCCACGGTTGCTGTTGTACTCCTCATAATCAGGAGCATACAGAACAGCCGAATTGCCGATAATTGCATTTTCAAATATCACGGAGGAATAATCCGTGACAAGGACATCCGTGATAAAAAGAATGTCGTTAATTTCCCTTTCATCGCTGAAATCAAAAATTCTTTCGCAATCGGGGATATTGAACTTACCTTTTATGAACGGATGAAGTTTGACGATAATTGCCCAATCATCACCGAGGGAATTTGACAGACCTTGAAGGTCGATAAAATCTTCGGGATAATAGGCGTCGTTTACATTTTGCCCCCTAAAGGTCGGAGCAAAAAGGCAAATCTTTTTACCGACGAGGCTCGGTGCACGGTCATAAAGCCGTTTTTTCGCCGAAGCGACATATTTTTCATCGAAGAACAAATCTGTTCTCGGAGTGCCGACAGGTTTGATTTTGTCAAGCGATATACCGAACGACTCGGCATATATTTGGCAAAGTTCGGGTGACGAAACAATCGCCTCGGTATAATTCTTATGGGTGAGTGAGCCTGATTCCGCAGTAGTGCGACAGTAGCCAAAGCGTTTGAACGCACCCATTGCGTGCCAAAGCTGAACAAGGTGCTGACCGTCACGAAGCGTGAGGACATACACCATCGGCTCGAAATCGTCAACCATAATATATTTGCTCTGTGCCATTGCCAAACCGAGTTCATCAACGGACATTTGCTCTTTTGATGTAACGGTGACAATGTGATAGTCAAGAGCATTTTTTTCGATATAATTCTTGACGGCATTTAGGTTTCCGCCAAGTTTGCCCTTTGAAGTGCACAGCATAAGAATTTGATTTTCAATCATTTTGCACTTCTTCCCTTTTTCAAAGGCAGATATTAAATTTTTATATCTCATTCTTTGCAAATAAGGATAAAGTGCAGACTTGATTTTTCCCATACTACGCCTTGTAATTATATTTATTATTGTATTCGTCACGCATAAGCGAATCGATAATTTCGCCGTAAATATGCGTGATACTGTCGAACTTTTTGTTTACATAATCAGCCTTGAACTGTGCGATTTTTTCATCTGCAACGGTTGCGTTGCTGTCAATCAGCGACAGGATTTCCTCGCTTGTTTTACCATATACGGCAGGAATATCGTGCCAAAAATCAATGTAAAATCCACGCTCGTCAAGATACCTTTCGCCGTCAAAGCAGAAGATATATATCGGCAAATTCTTGAGCACAGCTTCATAAATAACGGAGCTGTAATCCGTCACAACAAAATCGGAAACGCACATAAAATCCATACCCGAAAAATGCTCGCCGTGGAGAACATTTTGAGTTGAATCTATATAAACCTCTTCAAAATTGGTATCGACCACATGGTGCTTCACAACAAGGTTATATTTTGAATAATCAACCTTTGAAACGAAGTCATCCGTCATTTTGTGGAGTGCTTCAATATCCTCCGGCTTGTCCCTAAAGGTCGGAACATAGAGGATAGTTTTTTTGCCGTTAGAAAGCTCGGGATAGACAGAATAAACATTCTGCGCAACCTTTGCATTTTTTCCGCTGTCGGTGAGATAGTCCATTCTCGGAATACCGATTGGAACAAACTTTTCCTCAGGCTGACCGAAAGCCTCAGCAAAGAACGGAACGCATTTGTCGCCCGATGCGGCAATCAAATCATAGTTCCTGTGCATTTTGAAAGCATTGGCAGTTGCGGAAGATTTGCCGCCCGGCATATCAAGAACAGATTTGCCAAAGCGTTTGAACGCTCCGAGTGCGTGCCAAATTTGGATAATCTTCAAATCCTTTTTGTGATTAAGAACCGATGCCAAAATGCAATAGCCGTCAAGCACAACAACCTTTGATTGCGAAAGCGCTTTCATTTGCCTGAACATTTCGCCGACATATTTGATTTTTCCGCCAAAAGAGGCAGGTATCATTTTGCAAAGGACAACTACCTCATACTGCGGATAATTTGTTCGAATTTCATCAATAAGATACTGAAAATCAAGTGACGGAGTTTCGCTCTGACGAGAGATAAACGCAACCTGATTTTTAGTTTTATTCAGCTTAAAGAACGAATAAACGAAGTTCATAAGAACCCCGAATATTCTGCCAAGCAAGTTAATCATAATCCGATATCAATCACTCATAAAGTGGATACTTTGCACAGATTTGGGCAACGCCGTCAAGGATGTACTGCTTCTTTGCGTCATAATCCGTAACTGCGAGAGAGATGAACTCTGCAATCTTGTCAAAATCTTCTTCATTAAGACCTCTTGTTGTAGCGGCAGGAGTGCCGATACGAACACCTGAGGTAACGAACGGTGACAACGGCTCGTTTGGAACTGTGTTCTTGTTAAGAGTGATATGTACCTCATCAAGTCTTGCTTCGAGTTCCTTACCTGTTACGCCTGTACCTCTCAAATCAAGGAGGCAAAGGTGGTTATCGGTACCGCCTGAAACAAGGTTTTGACCTCTTGAAATAAGACCCTTTGCAAGAGCCTGTGCATTGTCGATTACACGCTGTTGATATTCCTTGAATTCAGGCTTGAGAGCTTCGCCGAAGCAAACTGCCTTGCCTGCGATAACATGCATCAAAGGACCGCCCTGTGTGCCAGGGAATACAGCAGAATTAAGTTTCTTTGCAAGATAAGGGTTGTTGCAAAGGATAAGACCGCCACGAGGACCACGAAGTGTTTTGTGTGTAGTTGTTGTAACAACATCTGCATACGGAATCGGTGACTGATGAAGTCCTGCTGCAACAAGACCTGCAATGTGAGCCATATCAACCATAAACATTGCGCCGTTTGCGTGAGCAATATCTGCCATTGTTGCAAAGTCAATTTCTCTTGGATAAGCCGAAGCACCTGCTACAACAAGTTTTGGCTTAACCTTATTTACCTGCTTTGCAAAAGCGGCAAGGTCAATATATCCTTCCTCGTTTACACCGTAAGGAATAAAATTGAAATACTTGCCCGAAATGTTTGCAGGTGAACCGTGAGTGAGGTGTCCGCCGTTGTCAAGGCTCATACCCATAACGGTGTCGCCCGGCTTGAGGAGTGCAAGATAAACTGCTGTGTTTGCCTGTGCACCCGAATGAGGCTGAACATTTGCAAACTTGCAACCAAAGAGTTCGCAAGCACGCTTGATAGCGATTTCCTCAACAATATCAACATACTGGCATCCGCCGTAATATCTCTTTGCAGGCAAGCCCTCTGCATACTTGTTTGTGAGAACAGAGCCCATAGCCGCCATAACCTGAGGAGATACAAGGTTCTCCGAAGCGATAAGCTCAATATTTTCTCTCTGACGCTTAAGTTCAAGCGCCATTGCGTCTGCTACCTCGCTGTCGGTTTCGGCAACCTTGGCGATTGAATCGTAATAATCGTTGTACATATTTATTCCTCCGATGATTTAATATATGTAATCATTCTACCATAAAATACAATAAGATACAATATAAAATAAAAGATAAATTAAAAGAAACCCTACTGAAAAGCAGGATTTCTTTAATTATATGTTAGTTAAGTCCTTTTTCGTCAAAATTGAAAATGGTTGAAAGGATAACCTCATAGCCTGTTTTGATTGCTTCGGGAACAAGTCTGTCGTAGCTGTCACGAACATTGTGATAGTAATCGGCAGGAGTAGGGTCCATAGCGGCAAGACAAGTTGCTGTGATTCCCTCTTGTGTGAATGCAGCAGCGTCTGATGAACCGAAGAATACATTTGCAAACTTCAAATCATCGTGACCTGCTTCCTTTGCAGAATCCATAACAAGTTGGCTGAAAGGCTGTGAGTGTTTTACCGTGCCTGTCATATCACGAGAATAAACATTGAGATAATCAAGGTCTGTGAGAGTATCAACACAAAGGACAGCGGTTTCTACACCTGAATTTACATATTCATCCTTGTGGTTCTTTGCCCAGCTCTTGCAACCACGAAGTCCTGCTTCTTCACCGTCGGTAATCATTGCAACAACTTCTGTGTTTTCAAACTCAACGCCTGCCATATCAAGCATACGAAGTGCACAAACAGCAGAATAAGTACCTGTAAGGTTATCGTTTGCACCCGGTGAAATAGTTTTAAAATCAACAAAAAGATAAAGGGTTACCATAAAGAGTGCGGTGATTACATGGAAATAGAAGCTGTAATTCAACATAAAGTCGCCGAAAGCGCCCATATCAACAAAATTAGCAATAATAGCGATGATTGCAATGATTACAGAAATGAACGCACCGCCGATTGTTCCGCCCATACAAATGCCCATAAGCGGAATTTTGCCATTTGCATAATAAATGTGACGCCATTGATAAGCAGAGTCGCAGTGACCCGAGATGATGATTCTTCTCTTAACTTCGCCCTGTGGCTTGCGAACTGCATAATAGTTATGACCGTCAATCTTCTTGTAGAAAACATCACAGAACTGCTTGTAGAGCAAAAATTCCATCGCTGTGATGAAAAGTCCGATTGCAATAAGACCGCCGACGATACACTGAGGGACGAAGAAGTCCGAACCGCCTACACCGCTGAAAACGCCTGTGTACACCAATGCAAGGCAAACAACAACTGCCAAAATGATTGTTACGGAAACGGTTTTTGTAAAATGCAAAAATGCCTTTGGAGCCATTTTGTATTCTTCAAAGCCTGTTTCGTCACAAAACGGTTTCATTTCCTTGTCGATGTGTTTTTGAGTTGCAAGGCAGTTTTTGTTGCCGGACTCACGAGGACCGTATCTCTTGATGACATTGGTGATTTCCTTTACGGTATAATCAACATTTTCATCAATGACTGCCTGCGGAAAATCTTTAAATTTCATTTTATCGTTCTCCTTTAGATTTATATTGAGCATTTAATTGATTTTCAAGGTCGGTATTGCCGTTTGAAAACAGTTTTAAAATCTTTGAACGCTTAAAAGGATTCTTTGGCAAAGAAATCTTATCAACCGCATAATTGATTCTCAAAGCGTCAAAAGTCGGTTTGAAATCATCAAGTCTTGCCTTGAAGTCTGCAAAATCACGCTTTTCTTCAGGTGACCATGCAACTTCCGATAGTGCCTGCATTCTTGGAAAAACAAGCATTTCGAGTCTTTCTCTGTCTCTAATCCATTCTGTCCAAACTTCGCCCTCAACACCAAGAACATTTTTTACATTATCCTTGGTTACACCAAAGTTTTCAGGCTTATACTCATATGTTTTTTTAAGTGGATACTTGGCATAAGGCATATCAAAATAGAAGGATTGATGATTACTCATAATCATTTTTCCGCCGTTGTTGACATATGCCTCTGCTTTTCTGTCACGAATCGGTGTCCAATACTGTGCAACAATATTCTTGTCGCTCTTATTTACATTTTCGGCTGCAAGAATTTCGTTCCAACCAATCATCTGTCTGTCCTTTGTTTTAAGGAACTGCGACACTTTATTTTCAAACCAGCCCTGAAGTTCTTTCTCATTTTTGAGATTGTTCTCTTTCATCACTCTTTGGCAATTAGGACATTTTTTCCACTCGTCCATCGGAGCTTCGTCACCGCCAAGGTGAATATACGGTGAATCGAACATCTCACAGATTTCGTCAAGAACATCATAAACGAACTGCAAACTTTCTTCCTTACCCATGCAAAGAGTTCTGTTCCAATCCTTTTGCCCATAAAGCTTTGTCGGAATTTTCGCACCAAAATAGCCCGGAACATCTCGCTTCAAATCTCTGCACGCAAGGTTACTGTAAGCAGAAAAAACTGCCGCACAGTGAGCAGGAAAATCAATTTCGGGAATAACGGTGATTCCTCGTTCTTTTGCATAAGCAACGATTTCCTTAATTTGCTCCTGTGTATAATAGCCGGAATACGGCTTTTTTTCCATCTTTGTTGACTGCCAACCGTCAAGCTGTGTATAAGCACGCTTTGAGCCGATTTCAGTCAAAAGCGGATATTTTTTGATTTCAACTCGCCATCCCACATCATCGGTCAAATGCCAATGAAAGACATTGAGTTTTTCCATAAATATCCAATTTATGTACTGCTTGATATAATCAACATCATAAAAATGGCGTGACACATCAAGCGAAATGCCTCTGAATGAGAAACGAGGCTCATCCTCAATATCACAGCAAGGTACTTCCCTGCCTCCTGTATCAACGTGAGCAATTTTTCTTACAGTTTGAAGAGCATAATAAACACCGATTTTTTGGCTTGCCAAAATAACGATACGCTCTCTTGTAACTCCCAGAGTGTAGCCCTCTTTTGCAACACTTTCGTCCTTAATGATAACAACGGTTGCATCAGATTCGTTTTCGCAAAAATCAACTCTGCCCTCCAAGAGAGGAAGGTCAAAATCTGACTTCACTTTTAAGCGAGCCGGCAAAACGAACACTCCACCAAGTTCTTTCGCCTTTTTAGGGGCAGGAATAACTGATAGCATAATTTTTCTCCAATTTATCATATATAGCCTAAAAACAAGCTTTTAATATTATATCAAACCGGAATATCAAAGTCAATTTACAAAGTGTGAACAAACACACCAATGATATTGTCAAAACAATTCAAAACAAGCTGCAACAGTCTATTTATTTGCTTTGTTCTGCTCTGATTTCCGCAGCTGATTTGTTATAAATTAAATCCTGCAACTGTTCTTTATTTTTATCAACATCAATAGTAATAACACTTGCACCGCCGATATTTGCATAATTCCAAGTGCCGTCAAACGGAACACGAACCTCTGCCATATCACTGAGGCACGGAAGTGCCTTTATGCCGGCAGAAATTATCTTTGCCTTTGAAAGATTGGTCTGGATATACGGTGCCGCTTTTGATGCCATCATAGCAAGCTTAACAGGATTTGCGGATTTTACGCTCTTGAGAATTGCCTGCATAACAGTTCTTTGACGGTAAGCACGCATAAAATCGGTGTCAATCTTTCTTATTCTGCAATAAGCAAGAGCCTGTTCGCCCGTTAATTTGTACTTGCCTGCGTCAAGCTTGACATTGCCGTATCTGCCCTTGTGAGAGGTTACTTCTTTGGCTTCTTTTTCGGTTACTTCAACCTCTACACCGCCAATGCTGTCAACAAGCACCTTGAACATTTCAAAATCGGCAACGACATATCCGTCAATATCTATTCCGAAATTATACTCGATAGTATCAACAACACCGTTGTAGCCGTCATACTGACAGGAGGCATTAAGTCTTTGCTTTTTGTCAACGCACGGAATGTACACCCAAGTGTCACGCAAAAACGAAATCATTTTTATGCAGTTATGTGCCTTATCAATAGAAATAAGCATCATTGAATCGGAACGGGAAGCGGTGTCGTCCTTTGGATTGCGAGCGTCAACACCGAGCAAAAGAATATTTGTTACGCTTGACGAACGAGCCAAATCCGATTTGCTGACATACTGATTTTTGCGAGTGTCGTCATAAGTGACTTTGCCCATAGCGTTGCCGACAAAACAGCCTGCACCGATAATCAATGCAAGAATAACAGCTAAAATGGCTCTAAAAATATTTTTTGCTTTATTCGGTCTTGAGCCGTTTCGTCTTTTACGGCGAGGAGATCGGGTTGTTTCCCGTCTTTGGCGTGCTCTTTCCTCATTTTCTTTGCGTCTTTTGGCATCCTCATCAAGATAAACCTGTGGCACAAAGCCGTCTGCACTTTGGCGGTTTGAGCGTTTCGGCTCATCAAGTTCTTGCATAAAAGCGTCCAAATCGTAATCCGCCGTGTTTTGATTATCGATAATTTCATCGTCAAAATCAGAAACATTGAAATAATCCTCATCAACGGGAACGCTTCTGTCTCTTTGGTCATTATCTATTCTTTTTTTAGGGTTAAAGCCCTCTTTATCAAAGCGAGGCATACGAACACCCTTCCTTTATTTTAGAATTCTTATTTTAATTAAGTGTACACCATATTAATTATATTTTCAACTTTTTTTATTTAATGTTGCATTTTGGTTCGGAATAATTTATTATATAAGATAGAGTTGTCCAGACGGTTGCGTAGTCTTTGACTATGAGGAAAGTCCGAGCAGCACAGAGCAGGATAACGGCTAACGGCCGCCGAGGGTGACCTTAGGGAAAGTGCAACAGAAATAAACCGCCGTTTTTACGGTAAGGGTGGAAAGGCGAGGTAAGAGCTCACCGAGAGAGTGGAGACATTCTCTGCCATGTAAACCCTATCCGCTGCAACACCGACCGGAGAGTTGGTTGCTCGCCACATAACTCCGACGGGTGGCTTGAGCAAGGTGGCAACATCTTGTCGAGATAGATAATCGTCCACGACAGAACTCGGCTTACGGACAACTCTGCTATTAAAAAATCTTAATATCAGCACAAGCAAGACAAACAAGGACAAAACATTTTAGCATATAAAGGGGTAAATATTATGCAAAATTATGTAACATTTGATATGTCAAAGCCGCTTGATTTTATACCAATCGGCAGAATTGCAATTGACTTTAATCCAACGGATATGTACAGACCGTTGTCTGAATCGGCAAACTTCAACAAATATGTCGGCGGTTCACCTGCAAACATTGCTGTTGGTTTGGCAAGGCTCGGCTGCAAGGTTGGATTTTGCAGTTGTGTAAGTGATGACCAATTCGGCGACTATGTGGTTGATTATTTTGAAAAAGAAGGCATTGACACTTCCAAAATCACAAGGGCAAAGAACGGCGAAAAAATCGGTCTTACCTTTACCGAAATTCTTTCAAAGGAAAGTTCATCAATCCTTATGTACAGGGATAATGTTGCGGATTTTTGCCTTGACCCTGCCGACATTGACGAGGAATACATTGCATCTGCAAAGGCAATAGTTATCAGCGGTACGGCACTTGCAAAAAGTCCGTCAAGAGAGGCTTGCCTCAAAGCTATGATGCTTGCGAAGAAAAATAACACAAGAATTGTTTTTGACATAGATTACAGAGAATACACCTGGAAAAGCAAGGACGAAATTGCTGTATATTACAGCATCGTTGCCCAAAATGCCGACATCATTATGGGAAGCCGTGAGGAATTTGACCTCACAGAAGGTATTATCGGTGTTAAAGGCAGTGACCCTGAATCCGCAAAATATTGGCAGAGTTTCGGTGCGTCAATCTGCGTAATCAAGCACGGCAAGGACGGTTCAACAGCATACACAAATGACGGCAAGTTCTACAACATCAAGCCATTCCCTGCTATTATGCTCAAAGGCTTTGGCGGTGGCGACGGCTACGGTTCATCGTTCCTTTACAGCTTGCTTCAAGGCAAAGACATTATTGACTGCCTTGAATTCGGCTCTGCTTCGGCAAGCATATTGATTTCATCACACAGTTGTTCGGACGCTATGCCGTCTGCACTTCAGGTTGAAGAATTCATCAAAAAATCAAAAGAACAGTACGGCGAAATGGTAGCCCGTGCATAATTAAAACCATATAAAAAAGAGGACTGAAACATCAGCCCTCTTTTATTCTTATAATACCATAAACAATGTGCCTGCTGCGATGAGAATACATCCGACAAGCGACTTTGCATTGAACTCCTCGTGCAAGAAAATAAATGCAAGCACGAGAGTGAACACAACGCTCAATTTGTCAATAGGCACAACCTTTGAAACATCGCCGATTTGGATTGCCTTGTAGTAGCAGAGCCACGAAGCACCCGTTGCAAGACCCGAAAGCACAAGGAATATCCAACTCTTTTTGCCGATATTTGTTATGCCCGACTGTGCATTTGTAACAAACACCATAAGCCACGACATACCGACAACGACCATTGTGCGAATTGCCGTTGCAAGATTTGAATCAACGCCCTCTATTCCAACCTTGGCAAGAATTGAAGTCAATGCGGCAAACACCGCAGAAAGCAATGCAAACAACCACCACATACATTTCACCTCTTTACTTCATACTACACCCATTCACATACAAAGTAAAGTAAAATCCCAAAACCGTTTGGCTTCGGGTTCAGACTGTCGATAAAGTTCCTGAAACACGTCAAAACATAATAAACCTAATTATGCCTCCCCTAATTGTTAGGGGAGGTGGCAACACGAAGTGTTGACGGTGGGGTTTTAAAAATGCTGTAAGTA
>CABQCC010000022.1 GCA_902462495.1 uncultured Eubacterium sp.
GCAATTCCAAAGGGAGAGCGGCTATAACGATGTATTCATTCCCGCAATGCAGAGGATTAGCCCCGCTTACCGAGAGTATCACAAATCCCTGCAAGCGGCGAATGAGGTTTTCATGCGTCATTTCCAGCAGGAGTGATTTTGTAAAAAGTTCATAGAACAATTCCCACCCACCAAAGCGCAATCGACGAAAAGCGGTTGCGCTTTTTTCCTGCCTGCCCCATATACGGCAGGATTTATGCAAAAATTGATTTTGGCGGGCAGGCACAATCTGTGTCTGCCCGCCTTGTCTGCCCCAAAAGCGCGGCAGGCGGCGGCAGTCAATGGCGCGAAGCGTTCATCTTGACCATTGACAGACGCAACCCGTTGCGCTATATTCTTCCCGTCAGCTATCGAGGGGGGTCGTAATCTGTCACGGCGTTCAGGTAGGCTTCGGGATCGCCGTTCAGAACCAGATCGGCATACGCAAGTGGATCATTGTAGATCAGATAATCCAGCTCTGACCGCTGGAAGCGGTTATCGGCAACTTCGTTTTCAACGGCGGTGCAGTCAATGGAAATCTGGCTTCCATCGTCAAAAACCAATTCTACGCAGGCTGTGTCTATGTTGAATTGACAGGATATAAGTTTGCTCATGGTCATACCTCCAAGATGTTTTTTGAGGTGAATTAGGCGGTCAATTTCCGGGTGATTATTGGCGGGAATCATATCAAAACCTGTCGCAAATCATTCAAAACAAGTCGTTGCGAATGGTTAGTACGCATAAAATGGCTGGCTACAAAACGGCTACAAAATTCGTAAGGAACCTATGTACAGCCCGAAATGCGTGGATTATTTGGACAAAATGCGCATCGAGAGTGCATTTTATAACCCTAAATCAAAGCCCAAGACTTGAGTGGGAATAGTAGTCAAAACGCCGCAAACCCGCATAGATACTGATTTTTTGAAAGGCGAACTGTCCTCGTGACAACATTTTGACAACATCTGAAAATTATTCATAAAGAAAGAGCTAACAGATTTCTGTGTCTGTTAGCTCTTTTTGTTTGCTTTATCAAAATGAGATGTAAAGCTTATTCCTGCTCCTGAACCGCAGAAATCATAAATATATGCGGTATAACCCAATTCGGCAAATCTCTTTGCGTACCTTTGGGTTGAAAGCATATTCATACCAAATTCATGGCTGATGATTACTGTTTGATTTTCAGCAATACAGCTTTGAGGGATATATATTTCACCTTTGATTACAAGATTATTTCTTTTTACGGCAAACCTCTTTGTTTACATTTTCTATTCCTCTTTTTTATCAGTTGTACAAAATCAAAGTATTTTAAATCGGTTTCTTCACCGTCTGTAAATGTCAAAAATTTAACAAACAACATTCTCTTGATTTTGCCGTTCTTCGGTAAATAATTACAAAGCATATCCGTCATATAGTCAATATACTCACTCGGCAGGCAAACTCTGTCGTGCGCCGAATATATTCCGTTGATTTTAAATTCGTTCAGCTTTTCGAGGTTTTCACAAAACTCCGCAAGAGGTACAACCCTGTGCATGCCGTACAAAAGCCTTCGCGTTACCGTATCGCCCGAAAAAAGCAGACTGTGTTTTTCGTCATAGAGTAAAATGCTGCCGTCCGTATGACCCGGAATATGAATTACACTCAAAGTTCTGTCACCGAGATCAATTTTTTCTTTGTCTTTCAAAAAATGAAGTGCAGGACATGGCTTTAATGCTTTTTGAAAGATTGCACCGTGCCGCAAAAGCTTTTCATCTTCTTTATGAAGCCATAAGTCCGAAACTTTTTCAGCGTTGAAGATATGGTCAACATGAGCATGACTCAATACTATTTCAGTCCTTTTTCCCGCAAGATGCTCGGCATAAAGGACAAGTTCAGGTTCCTCCAGCGCCAAATCAAACAAAACAGCTTTTTCCGAACCTATAATAAGGTAAGAATTACGGCAAGCCTTTCCGGGTTTGCTGCCGTATCCGTCAAGAGAGGTGGAAAGCTGAAAAGTGTCTTCGGCGATTTGAGTATGAAACACCTTGCCGTATTGTTTATTTCTGCTCATGTTGGACATTTAAAAAATCTTTCCTGTAATTCACACCGAAAAACTCTGCGAGTTCTTGCATCTGCTCGTCTTTTATGGTATTAACTCTCGGCAGATGAGCTGTCAGCATATAAATCTGTGCCGCCTTTTCAACCGTTTCAATAAGCCCGAAGGTTTCGTCCATTGTTTTGCCTGCACCGTAAATTCCGTGCATACCCCAGATTACAAGACGGAATTCTTCCATCTTTTTCGCCGTGGCTCTGCCGATTTCGTTTGTTCCGCAAAGCATCCACGGCAGTACGCCCACGCCGTCAGGGAAAACGACGATACATTCGGTACACATTTCCCAAAGCGTGTGGGTTATTTTCTTTTCGTCAAGCTCGTGAACATAGTTCATGGCAAGCGTATTTGTCGGGTGTGAGTGCATAACAACTCTGTTTTCAGGATCAACCTTAAGTCTTGCCATATGGCTCATCAGGTGTGCAGGAAGTTCCGATGTAAACTTGCCGCCGTCTTTATAGCCCCAAAGAAGTTCTGCTGTTGCGCCGTCCTCTGCTATGCGGATAATACCGAGATTGCTTTCAGGATCATCTGCAACATTCTTAAAATATTTGCCTGTTCCTGTTACAATAAATATTTTGCCGATAAGTGCTTTTGCATCAAAGCCTGTCGGGATTGTTCTGATTACATTATCAAGAGCAAGGTATTCGCCGACCTCTTTTTCGTCAAGCATATAGCTGATGTTACCGCCGTTTCTTTCATCCCAGCCGAGGCGGTACATATTGGCTGTGGTCTTTTTCATTTCCTCAACAAATGGTGCGGTTAATATATCTTTCATCTTTTTAAAAGCTCCTCTTTTTCGTAGTCTTCAACAATATTGTACCATTCGCCGTCAAGCGGTTTGCCGCATTGACGGCAATACTCGTTCCATACTTCACCGAATGGCATAGTTTTTGCTTCCTCACTCACTACCATAAGTTTTGTGAAATTGCCCTTGTTCTGCATTTCTTTTAATGTTGGTGGTTCGAGCAGAGCACCCAGAAGTGCTTTCTGAACATTTCTGAATCCTACCGTCCAAGCGGATATGCGATTGATGCTTGCGTCAAAATAGTCAAGCGCAATTTTCACTCTGCCGTCGAGACCGCCGCAGCGGACAATCTCCTTTGCGATTTCTTTCGTTTCATCGTCAAGCAACACAACATGGTCACTGTCCCAACGAACAGGCCTGGTAATGTGAAGGGCTATTTCGGGAAAGAAAGTGAGCAAGGCAGGGATTTTGTCGCTGACAACCTCTGTCGGATGGTAATGTCCGTTGTCCATAAGCGGAATACATTTATCCTTATTCATTGCCGCATAAGATAGCGAAAACTCTGCAGACCCGACTGTATAGCTTTCAACACCGATGCCGAACACTTTGCTTTCAACGCACGGCTTTACTTTTTTAAAATCATAAGGCTCGGACAGAATATCGTCTATGGCTTCTTTGTATCTCATTCGGGGGCCGATTCTGTCGGCAGGAATATCCTTAAAGCCGTCGCCGGTCCAAATATTCATAATACATTGTTCTCCGAGCTCCTCGGCAAGATAGCTTGAAATTCTTATGCAGGCTTTTCCGTGCTCAATCCAAAACCTTCTTGTTTCTTCATTCGGTGAAGAAAGGGTCAGCGGATCGCATTTGGGGTGAGAGAAAAATGTCGGATTAAAGTCACAGCCCAAACCTCTTTTTTTGCAGAAATCTACCCACTTTTTAAAGTGTTTCGGCTCGATTTTATCTCGGTCAACCCACGGGTTCTCTTTGTCGAAAATCGCATAACTTGCGTGAAGATTAAGTTTAACCTTACCCGGCACAAGAGAAATCACCTTGTCAATATCTCTCATAAGTTCTTCGGGAGTTCTCGCTCTTCCGGGGTAATTGCCTGTTGTCTGAATACCGCCGGTCAGCGGTTTTTCGGGGTCTGTATCAAAGCCCCTTACATCGTCTCCCTGCCAGCAGTGAAGCGAAACTGAAACGCTTTTCAGCTTCTCAATGGCTTTATCGGTATCTATGCCGTATTTTGCATAAATTTGCTTTGCGTCATCATATCTTGACATCAGTTTTTCTCCTTAATATCAAATGAATTTTTGACTATATCTCTTGCTTTTGCAAGAGATATTTTTTTATCATACATAATCTGTGAAAGCAGATTACCTGTTGCAGTGGCTTCGCTGAGTCCTGTTACAACTCGTTTGCCTGTGTATTGAGCTGTGAGTTTGTTTAGATAGCTGTCTTTGCTGCCGCCGCCGACGATAATGATGTTCTCGATTTGCTTTCGGCATATTTTTTCGATGTCTTTAATCGCTTTGTCATAAGATTTTGCAAGCGAAATATAGACAGATTTAAGCGCATTTGCAAGAGATAAATTTTCCTCACCTAACGCCGTCCGAATTGAGGTGAGCATACTTTCCGGGGCGACAAGAGAGGGTAGATTTGGCGAGAAAGCTTTATTATAGCCGCTTTTCATCGCCATTATCATCATTTCATCATATGTATATTTTTTGCCGAGTTCCTTGCGAATGTTTTGAAACAGCCACATTCCCATAATATTTTTAAGAAAACGAAAGCGGTATTCGGCTCCGCCCTCATTTGTGAAGTTTGCTTTTTGTGCTTCACTTGTCAAAACCGGGAATGTGTTTTCCGTACCTACAAGTGACCAGGTGCCGGAAGAAATATACACGCTTTTTTCGTCAAGAGGGCAGGCGGCAACTGCAGAGGCGGTGTCATGGCTCGGTGCAAAAATAACAGTGCTGTCAAAGCCGACATAATCCTGAATTTCTTTTGTAAAGTTGCCTATAAGAGAACAAGGTGTATTAAGCTCGTTAAATAAATGCTTTGGCAAATCTAATCTTTCGATAATATCCTTATCCCATAATTTAGTTTCAGCATTAACCATACCTGTTGTTGTGGCATTTGTGTATTCATTTTTTATTACATCTGTCAGTTTGAAGGACAGATAATCGGGAATCATCAGAAAGTGCCTTGCGTTTTCAAGCTTTCCGCTTTTCTTATCACAGTAAAGTTGATAGATTGTATTGAAATTCTGCTTTTGAATACCTGTCTTTGCATAAAGCTCCTGCTGTGAAATAATCTGTGCAACCTCATCCTGCACCTTATCCGTTCTGCTGTCACGATAAGAAACGACAGGCAGAATTTCCTTTTTATTCTTATCAAGCAAAACATAGTCAACACCCCATGTATCTATTGCAACAGTACTTGGTATTTTGCCGATTTCCTTGCATCTTGCAATACCTCGGATAACCTCATTTACTAAATGCTGAATATCCCAGACAAGTGTTCCGTTTTCATCCTTTATTCCGTTTTCAAAGCGGTAAATCTCTGTCAGCACGATTTTACCGTTTTCAACGCTTCCTAATATGTGTCTGCCCGATGATGCACCTATATCTATGGCTAAATAGCAGGTCATATTTTCACCTCTGTGCTCTTTATAAATTCTACGGCTCGATCAGTCCAGCCGTAAAGCGGAGTTTCACTACCAAGCCCGAAGCCGTGCTCTCCCGTCTTCGCCTGTTCAATTACACACTTAATATGGCGTGCGTCAAGAGCTGATTTCAAATCGTTACCGTCTTTTACCGAAACGGTGCTGTCATTTTCTGCCCTGACAATATATGTCGGGGGATAAGTGCCGCATGCAAGCCTGCTTGTGTCGTAACTTCGTATTTTTTCGAGGTCACAGTCTTTGCCGAACATACCTGCGCACATATACCTTTTTATCGGACCGTCCTTGACATTTTCCATTGTTATAAGCGGATATACAAGCAGTAATGCTTTCGGCAGCGGAAGATTATACTTCTTTGCACCGATAATATTCGTACCCCAAAGTGAAGCAATATGACCGCCTGCCGAAAAACCGCAGACACAGTATGTCTTGTAATCAAATTTATCGGTTTCAAAAATTAGCTTGCAGCTCTTAGCCAAATCATCAATCGGAGCAGGCAGAAGACCTTTTTCAAAGCTGTCCGGAGTTGCCGTTTCATAATTGAGGCAAAAGCAGTCTATACCAAGCTCATTAAACCTTGCTGCAACAGGAAGTGATTCAACCATAGTACAGACTGCCCCGTAAGCACCGCCTGCAAGGAGAATTATACAGTAATCTTCCGTTCTCTTTTGAGCCGGCAAATAGGTTAATTTAACATTTCTTTTTTTACTTTCATTTTTATAAAGCGGAAAGACCTGAAATTCACTTTTCAAGAGCCGTTCAAGCCCAAAAATCATATCATTCGTCGCCCAGGTCGGATTTTTTTCGTGGAGCTGTTCAAGTGTCATTTCCGCACTTTCACCCTCGAAAAAGTTTCCTCCTGAAATAAGGCAATCTTTTATATCGGTTAGTTTTGAAATATTATATATTTCTTTGAGCGTAGTATTTTTGTTTATCATCATAATCAAAGTCCGATGTTCTTAGCTTGTTCGGCGGTGAGGGTGAATTCGGCAAAATTGAATTTATACTTTCCGTTATCGCCCTTAATGCTTATTTTGTATGAGTTGCCGCTTTTAGTAACTGTTGAAATAGCGGGTATTTCCCAACCGACTTGGTCAACGTAGACGGGTTTTTTATTGCCAAGTGTTAGTGTTCCACCGGAAACAGAGTATGTATCGGCATTAAATGAAAGACTGATAGGTCCCAACGCCTTGGCTCCGTCTTTTTCCACAATGTATTTTTTCTGTTCATCATTTGCCATAATAAGCAAGGCTTTAAGTGCAGGATAATCTTTTGTGGAAAGATAGTAGTCCGAGCACACAAAATCATACGTGCCGTTTGTATGAATAGTCAAAACAGAGCTGTTTGTTCCTTTCAATACGATTTCCTTTAAAGCCGGAGCTTGTGTTGACGGTTCATCACTTGAAACCGATGAAGACGGTTCCTGATTTAACATTGTCGGTTCCATTGTTGGTTCCGTTGAATTTGAGACAGACAGGTTATATTCCTGCGTTGGAGTGGTGGTAGGTGTTCCTGTTTCGGTTTGCGTTTCATTTTTTCCGCATCCTGCCAAAGAAATGCCGCAACCGAGAATTATTGCCAAAACAACTGCCGTAAGTTTCTTATTGTTTTTCATAAAAAAACCCCATTTCTAAATTATATTATTGTAAAATGTACTTTCCGCTTTCTTTTTCGTATGTTTTGCCGTTCCATTCAATTACTGCCGTGGTATTGCAGGGAACGGTTACTTCAAGCGTTTCCTCGGTTTTCTTAACTTTGATTTTTCCGTATTCCGAAATAAATTCTCTTTCCCAATTTCCGAAAACATCATCTTCAATCGGTGCAACTTTAAACTTTGAGAAGCCCGGTTCAATAGCCGAGATGCCGCAAATCTTTCTGAAAATAAAATCGTCTACTACACCGAAAGCGTAATGGTCATAGCTTGTCTTTTTTGGATTGTTTTCATCATCGAGTGCAAACCAATCCTCCCAAATTGCCGTTGCTCCGTGTTCAACCTCAAAAAGCCATGACGGTCTTTTTGTTTGAAGCAAAATGTTCTTTGCCAAATCCCATCTTCCGACTTTGCATAGCACATCAAGAAGATACGGCGTTGCAAGAAATCCCGTGCAAAGACAGCCGTTGTTCTTTTCAACAAGGCTGATAAGTTTATCCGCATATTGTTTTTCATTTTCCTTTGAAACAAGGTCAAAAGCTATTGCAAGCACATATAAACCTTGCAGATAGTCCGGAAGAATATCTGATTTCATAAGTCCGTTTTGAATTGCGTATTTGAACTTTTCTGACATCATCTTATAATACTTTTCATCATCTGTTTTCAGGATTGACGATATTTCACTCATTTTGGCAAGGGTCATATACCCGAAAAACGGAGCGATATAACAGGCGGTTTCTTTGCAAATTTCAAATCCCTCCGCCTCTCTTCCCGGCACTAACCATTCACCGAAATGAAAGCCTGTGTTCCAAAGATAGCGGTCATATTCATATGGCAGGTCACTGCCTCTTTTTTCTTCAGCAGTTTTAATTATATAGTCACACCACTTTTTCATACTTAAATAATGCTGTTCAAGTATATGCTTATTGCCTGTAATATGATACATATCATACGGTACCCATACCATTGCATCACTCCAACCGGCAACACCGGTTAATTCATCACCGAAAGGAGCCATTGTCTGCTTTGCAACAGCCTCGTAAACCTTGTTAAAGGGTGAAGTGATGGGAATTACTCCGTCCTCTTTTTGGTCAGCGGCAAGCCCTTTAATCCACGAAGAAAGAAACGCGGTCATATCTTCGTTTTGCATTGCGGTTTTTGCATAGACAAGAATATCTCCCGTCCAGCCAGCTTTTTCCCTTGACGGACAATCCGTAGGAACGGACATCATATTGTTTTTCTGTGAATAGCGAATGTTTTTATAAAGCCTGTTGAACCGCTCGTCATCACAAACAAAATTTCCTATGTTCTCTTTTTCGGTTGAAAGCAGAACGGCGGTAAAATCTTCTTTTACGGGATTTATCATTCCGCTGACCTTTAAGTACCTGAACCCGTGAAATGAAAATTCCGGCTCAAAAACGAAAGGCTCGCCCGAACAGACAACAATATCCGTTTGCTTTACAAGGTCGAATTGCGCGAAATAATTGCCGTCCTTATCCGTAATTTCGGTGTGTTCAAGCTTGATTTCGGTTCCTCTTGCCTCGTTTATTTTGATTTTACATCTTCCTGCAATAACCTGACCGAAATCAACTATTGTTTCACCTTTCGGTGAAATATACACTTCCTTTGCGTCAAATTTCTCAACTGCCTTTATTTGAGGAATAGGCTGTAAACGGAGATTTTTAAGTGAATAATCGGTAGCGATTGCTTTTTTTCTTTCGCTTTCGGGCAAAGTAAAATCGACTTTTTCACCCATAAACAAATCAGAAAAAACAATATTACTCTTGCGGCAAATTTCGTTTCCGTCCGAAAAAACAACTGCCGATTTTCCGCCTTTATACTCAATTTCAAGCTGATACAAAACAGATAAATTATCTATTTTTTCGTCGGTCGTAATTTCCGTTTGCGGACAGAAAAACCAACCGTCTCCTACGAGAAACTCAATCTTGTTTTTGCCGTTTGTCAGCATATCCGTAACATCATAGACCTGATAATTAAGGATTTTGTTGTATGGTGTATATTCCGGAGCAAGAACGGCGTCACCGACTTTTTTGCCACCGACATAAGCGTTGTATGCACCATATGCCGTCGCATAAAGTCTTGCTCTTATAACTTCGTCCGTAATATCAAAATCTTTTTCAAAATATACGGGCGGATTTTCAATTCCGTAAACAAATACCTTACTTTCGTTTCTGTCAAAAGGGCTTTTTGAAAACTTTCCTTTCCATTCTGCTGTACTTAAAAATGCAGTTTCAAAAAAAGTTTCAGCATAGGCCGTGTTATTTTTATTATCCCATACACTGACACATACTTTATAACTTGTTTTTGATTCAAGCACACCCTCATATTTGATAAAGTTTTGCTTATCTGAACTTATTTTTCCACTGTTCCATACCTCTGAATCATTGCTGTATACGGCAATCTGATATGCTGTCTGCTTTACGTTTTTCTCGTTGCTTTCAATATACCACGAAAATTCAGGATTCTTATCAACGATTGCATATACTATATGATTTACCGTTAAATTGCTTATTTTCATAATTTCGCCTTTCTCTTATTTGAATAATTCAAACACCAATTCTTCAACTTTTTTGCTTATTTTTGAAGAGGAACCTCCTATATTGCTTACATTCGTAGCAAACACACATTCCAGATTATCCTTAGGTGAAACAAAAAAATGTGTGCCAAATGCGCCACTCCAGCCATATGTACCTTCTGTTACAGGTAGATTGCCTTTCTGAGGATTTTGCCTTATTTGTACACCAAGTCCCCATACGCAACCTGGAGAAGGCTCAAGATGCCGTGCAGGTGCCTCCGTCTGCATTAATTCAACTGCTTTTTCACTTAAAATTCGTTTGCCTTTAAATATACCCTTGTTCAGCAGCATATGCGCAAAATGCTCATAATCCTCTGCAGTACAGTATAATCCGCCAGAGCCGCATACATATTTACTGTCAGAATCGATTTTGGCAAATCCGTCTTTGTCACTTTTTGTATCTGTAACATTTTTTAATCCGAACGGAGTTTTTTTATAAAGTTCAACCGTCCGTTTTTTCTGCTCATTATTGATATGAAATGATGCATCATTCATTTCAAGCGGTTCAAACAATTCATCCTTGAAATAATCAGCAGCACTTTTCCCTGAAATCACTTCAACAAGTCTTGCAAGAATATCAAAATTTGCAAGCGGTGAATATCCGGTGCCTGTACCCGGCTGAAAATCCAGCGGTCTTGAAGCATATTTTTCTGTTTGCCTTTCAAGAGTTGTTCTGAGTTCTTTATCCTTAAAATGCATAGCATAACCGCCAATACCCTGCTCAATTCCTGATGAATGGGACAACAAATCTCTAAAAGTAAGCTCTCTGTTTGCAGCTTCTGTTTTAGCCTTATCAGGAGTGTATGTAATAAGCCCGAGCAATGAATTTATCGGATTTTTCGGAGGAAACGGATATCGTCTGTCATTAACAACCCGCATATTTTTAAATGAAGAAATATATTTTGAAATCGGATCATCTATATCAAGCCTGCCATCATCATAAAGCTTCATAATGGCAGCAGCGGTAACAGGCTTTGTCATTGACATCATTTTAAAAATGCTGTTGTATTCAATCGGTTTACCTGTTTCAAGATTTGAAAATCCCCATTTGCCTTTATAAATAATTTCGTCATTTTTTCTTACAAGCAATACGCCGTTCGGAATTGCTTTTTTAGCAATATAACTATTAAATATAATATCAATTTTGTTGTTTTTCATACTTAATCAATACTTTTGTGAAAGCTGCTGTTCACATTCCTCTCTTGTAATTTCACCGCCGTTGCACTTTGCCATAAGTTCAACATCTTTATCCTTCATTTTATAGAATGCCATAACAACTATACCAAGAATCGTACCTATAGCAGGAATAAGTGTATAAACAATCCAAAGCATATTCAGGGCTGATTCAGGCTGTGCAACACCCTGAGAGGCAATATCGGCAAAGTCAGTTGCTTCAATCTCAACCCAGCCTGAAAGGCCGAGGAGGAAAAGTCCCAAAGAGGAAGCGACACCCTGTGTAAGCTTTGTTACAAAAGAATTAAGTGCAAAGAAAATACCCGAGCAATCTTTACCCGTCTTATATCTTGTATATTCTATCGTATCGGGAACAAGAAAGCTCTTTGCAATATTTGCGACATTACCGGGCAGCGACTGAACAACCATAAGAATGCAAATAAGAACAAAATGGCTGGATCCTACAAAGAATATGGAAAGAAGAGGTATTCCGCCTAATAAACCGCAAACAACGATTGTTTTTATCTTGCCGAATTTTTTTGTTATTTTCGCCGTGTTCAACTGAGCAATAAGACCCGGTACTGCCGAAATGGCAATCGGAACAATAAAAATCATTGAATTACCGAAATGATAGTATGCAACGAAATTGGCAAGGTTTGCTCCCGTTGCAAGACACGAAGTAATAACTGTACTTAAAAGCAAAATAAACATATATTTATTTGTTCTGACACAGTCAAACATATCCTTGAAAGTGTAGTGTTCTTCTTCTGCCGATACATTTTTAAGCCCGACATTGTATTCTTTTATACCCGTAAGCATCGGAAGCATTCCGCACAAGAAAATCACAGAAGAACCGACAACAACATTTTTAATCGGTAAACCAACTTTTTCGCTTATAAGGGCATAGAAAATAATGCCGATAAACATTATAATGCCGTTATTTAAAATCGAACGGTTTTGAATAATTGCGTTTCTTTCGTCAAGGTTATCTGTTATTGAAACGGCAAGTGAGTTCATCGGAACCTCAACCAAGGTGTAGCTCAAATCATAAAGCAGATAGAAAACAGCGAACCAAATAAGCTTTACGGTTTCCGAAAGCTGCATGGGCATCATAAAAAACAGAACCGTAAACAGCGGAAACAGCCAAAAGGTTTTTCTGAACCACGGCAAATATTTTCCGCTTCCTTTGATTTTTATTCTGTCAATCAAAAAGCCGAAAATAACATCATCAAAAGAGTCTATTATTTTAACAAAAAGCGTAATAGCTGCCATTTTGCCCGGATGTATCCCCTGCATTAGCAGGAACATTGTCATAAAGGTTGTAATTATTGCACCCTCGCAGGTTCTTGCAAGGTCGCCTATGTAATATCTCGCACGCTGACCTGTTGTTGTCAGCCAGGTTGATTTGTCAATTTTTTCTTTTTGTTTCAGCATGGCTTACGTCTCCTTTTTAAATACTTTGAGAGCTTCGTCTATTTTTTTAAAAGTTTCGTCTTTTACTTTCAAAAAGCTCAAAACATTTTTCAGCGAAACTCCGTCAACAAAAGAACCTACCTTTTTCTTTGTTGCTTCGCACAACAAATATTGAGGTAAAAACTTTTTCTTAAACAAATTTTTTGCCTGCGAATTTTCAAAAATAATCTTGCATGAATTTTTACTTGAAAGTGTTTTTGAGTATTTATCGTTATATTCCGAACTTTCCCTGATTGAAATGTATCTCCCTGAAATAAGGTCATCAATCCAACTTACACTTTCTTCAACCCAGTCACCGACCCTTGAACAAAAAAGCGGTGGTGTGGCTCCCACTTCTTTTCCGATTGAAAACCCATGCATTGAATAACCGTAAATATGCAATTCATAATCAATATAGTTTTTATTAAGTGCCTCTATAAAATCAAGTGTATTATTTACAGGCACAATCCAGTCGTTTCTTGACGCGGCAAGAAAGCACGGGCAGGTATAAAGGTTTACGGCTTCAACCGCATCAGGTGCATCGGGGGCAGTATAGTTTATCGTTTGAGCTTTTGCCGCACCGTAAAGAATGATTGCAGCATAAGGTTTGTTTTCTGCTTTTGATGCCGCATAGGATACAAGGTGACCGCCGGCAGAAAAACCTGCCGCAACAATATGTTCGGTGTCAACGCTGAATTGTTTTCCGTTTGCTTTTATATATGCCATAGCATTTTCAAAGTCCTCAAGCGGATACGGCCATTTATAATTCTTTCCTACCGAATAGCAGAGAACAAAGGCGTTAAACCCTAAGGAATTAAACTTTTCTGCAACGGGCTTTCCCTCGGAAACAGAACATTCGTTGTATCCGCCCCCTGGACAAATCAAAACAGCCGGCTTGTTTTGACCTACAGGGAAGCAGGTCAGCACGACATTTCTCTCTTTGTTAAGAATTATAGTTTTTTCTTTCATTGTTCACCATCCCTTGACAAATGTTTAAATAAGTGTATAATAGTGATACACTTGTGTCAGTTACGAGTGTATCATATTTTTTCATAAAGTTAAAGAGTTTTTGTGAAAGATGCTGACAACTGATACATAACCAAGGATGTGTTACACATGAAAAGGAAAAATGAAGCACATGAGCTTGTTCTTCAATGTTTGACCGAAGCTTTGTTAAAACTCATGGAGAAAAAACCGTTTAATGAAATAAACGTGTCCGAGCTTTGCGAAAAAGCAGGAGTGGCTCGTGCATCTTTTTACAGGAACTATGACTCTATGCAGGAAATTTTGACAAATTATCTTTCCAGCGTTACCGATGAATGGTGGGAAGAGTTTGTAAAATATCCCGAAGACGAATTTCACGAAAAGTTTTGGAAAGAGCTTTTACTTCAATACAAGAAAAACGAAAAACTGATAAAGCTCATTTATCAGAATGATATATCCTATATTATTAAAAATCATATTTTTAATTCCTGCGGACCGAAAGACGGGCAGGACGAGCAGACGAAATATCTTTGTGCAATGGTTGCCGGTGCAATTTACGGGCTTGTAGAACAATGGATAGTTCTCGGTATGAACGATATTCCCGACACAATAAATATGAGAAGATTTTTGAAATTCGGATCAGAATATAAGGTGGTGAGCTTTGATGAAAAATAAGCTTGCGACAGAGAGCCTTGAAATTACAAAGAGAGAAAAGGCTCACAATGAAATCGTCAGAAATGCCGCAGTTGAGGGAATGGTACTTCTGAAAAATAACGGCGTTCTTCCGTTTGACAAAAGCATAAAAACCGTTGCGCTTTACGGCATCGGTGCAAGGCGAACCGTGAAAGGCGGAACGGGTTCGGGCGATGTTAATGTACGCAGTTATGTAAACGTCGAACAAGGGCTTGAAAACGCAGGATATGAAGTTGTCACAAAGCCATATCTTGACGAATACGACCGCATTATAAACGAAGCCAAAATTGAATATGAGAAAATGCTTCAGGAAAAGGGGAAGGAAGGTGTAAAAACTGCGCTTTTCACAATGTTTGCAAATCCTTTTAAAGAGCCTGCAATTTCAGAAATTACAGCCGAGGACACGCAAAAATATACAGCCGATGCCGCAATTTATGTGCTTTCAAGAAACTCGGGCGAGGGCGCCGACAGAAAAGCGGAAAAAGGCGATTACTATCTTACCGACGGCGAAATCAGGGATATAACCCGGCTTTCAAATTCTTATAAAAAATTTGTTTTATTGCTAAATGTCGGCGGTGTAATTGACCTTGGCGAGATTGTAAATAACAGCAAAATAGGTTCAATTTTGCTTATAAGTCAGGGCGGAAGTTCTTTGGGTGACGCTGTTGCCGATGTCATAAGCGGAAAAGGTGTTCCGTCAGGTAAATTGTCAGCAACATGGGCAAAAAGCTACCTTGATTATCCGTTTGCCGAGGATTTTTCCGATGAAAAATATTTTTCCGATACATATTACAAAGAGGGTATTTTTGTCGGTTACCGATACTTTGAAAAGAAACAAATTAAGCCTTTGTTCCCGTTTGGTTTTGGTTTATCTTATACGGATTTTGAAATAAGCGACACAAAGATAACAGCAAACGAAGAACACATTTCGGTCAGCACAAAGGTCAAAAATATCGGAAAGACTTACGGCGGAAAAGAAGTTATACAGCTTTATGTAAGTCAGCCGCAGGAAGGACTTGTTACTCCCGCAAAAAGCCTTGTAGCTTTTGCAAAAACAAAAACACTTTTGCCCGGAGAGGAGCAAAGTGTTACGATTACTTTTGATATGAAAAGCCTCGCTGTATTTGACGAAGAAACCGCTTCATACATCATTAAACGAGGAAGATATATTGTATATATCGGCACCGACAGCGAAAACTCAAAGAAAGTGCATAACCTTATAGTTTCCGACGATATAATCACCGAAAAGTGCAAAAGAATTACTTATTCAAGTATAGAAGAAACCTGCGATTTTCATGATAATGCCGAGACGAGATTTGATGAATTGCCGACAATCGCCCCGGATTTAAAAAACATAAAAACATTAAGTCATATATATGACGACAAAACAGAAAGTATAAAATCAACCAATCTCGGTTATACACTCGATGATGTGAAAGTCAAAAAAATTTCAATAAACGATTTTGTGTGCGATTTAAATGTCAACGAGCTTATTTCTCTTTGTGTCGGCGCTTCAAGGATAGGTCTCTCCGATTTGTCGTTCATAGGCAACGCTTCAAAAAGTATACCCGGTGCGGCAGGAGATACATGCGACGAATTGCTTGAAAAAAGAAAAATCCGTCCTCTTTCAACCGTTGACGGACCGGCAGGCATAAGAATAAACAGCAAGGTATATGAAAAAGACGGATTATATGTTGATAACCCTGCCGATGATCCGATAAAATCTTTGCTTTTACCCAAAGAAATGCAGAAAGCGGATTTCAACGGAACTACGGTTAAATATCAGTTCTGCACGGCTATACCTATCGCCACCATGCTTTGTCAGACCTGGAACACGGAAATAATTGAAAATTGCGGAAAGCTTGTTTCAAAAGAAATGGGCGAACTCGGACTTGATTTGTGGCTTGCTCCGGCTTTGAATATTCAAAGAAATCCTCTTTGCGGCAGAAACTTTGAATATTACTCTGAAGATCCGATTTTAAGCGGAAAGTGCGCCGCAGCTATGGTAAATGGTTTTCAAAAAAGCGGTAAAGGTGCGGTTATCAAGCATTTTGCGTGTAACAACAAAGAAAACAACAGAAATTATAACAACTCCGTTCTTTCCGAAAGAGCTCTGCGTGAAATATATCTCAAAGGATTTGAAATTTGCGTAAAAGAGTCGCAGCCTTTTGCGGTTATGTCGTCATATAACCTTATTAACGGTACTCATTCTGCAAATCATCGCGGTATTTTAACAGATGTTCTTCGCACGGAATGGGGATTTAACGGGGTTGTTATGACGGACTGGTACGCAACAACAGGAAAAACTGCCGATGAAAAATCCTATGGTGCAAGTGGTGCGGCAGACTGTATAAGAGCAGGAAATGATATTATAATGCCCGGTGGAAAAAACGAAATTGAATCTATAACAAAAGAGGCGGAAAGCGGAGAACTGAATGTCGCTTCTTTGCGCCTTTGCGCCGAAAGAATAATTAAAGCCATACTAAAAATGGGGTGACACAATGAAAGAAAAAAATAAGAATATTTTCTATGATGTTAAATCATTAGAAAGAACTATGGACATTGAAAAACGCTGCAATAAAAGCTATCTTCAGAAAAAGCTTTCCGAAGCGTTTCCGAACGAAAAACTCACTGTTGTTGAAGCGTATATCAACACAAGCGGTAAATTTATCAACAAATCAAAAGGGTTTTTAGGCTCTCTCTTGCCCATAAACCGAGTGCATAATCTGCCTGAGTTTTGTCATGTCGTTGTTGAACATTCCACAGGGAAATTTACTGAAAAAATATTCATTTGGTCGCCCGTTAAATGGAATGACAGGTTTTTAGGCTGTGTCGGCGGAGGCACGGCAACCGGCGGTGAAGGTTATATAAATGCACCCGACAACACATCGAGAAGCGCAACTTTACCAAAAGCCGTACTTAACGGCTTCACGGGTGCAACAACCGATGCCGGATGCACAAAAATTGAATGGGCTCTTGAAAAAGACGGTACTCTTAATACTGAGCTTATTGAAAATTGGCGGGCAAGAAGTACTCATTTTATGACTGTTTTGGGTAAAAAAACTGCTGAAATTCTCCATGAGAGAAACATCAGATTTTCATATCTTCACGGCGGCTCCGGCGGTGGCAGACAATCTATGGTCGAGGCGCAGGAATATCCCGAAGATTACGACGGGATATGGGCGTCCTGCCCTGCAATTAACTGGTCGAAGTTTCTGCCTGTCGGTCTTTGGGCAAACGCAGTTATGAACTCGAATAACTATATTGTACCGCCGTCAAAGGTTAAGTTCGCAATGAACGAAGCTCAAAACACGGTCGGGGGCAAAGAAAAATATTACGAATATGACAGACCTCTTGAATTTGACTACTACACCCTTGTCGGCAAAAAGGTTAAAAATGATATTTTTACCGAAATTGATGCGAAGGTTTTGACTGAAATATACGGCGGTCCCGCACGGAACGGAAAAAGGCTTTGGTACTTCGGAAGACCGGGCGTGTTGTGCTATAATGTCGGCATACCTATCGGTGCTTTTTGGTACACACCGATATTCCATAAGCCGAAGCCGTTTTTCCTTTCAACATATTATTGCAGATGGGTAACGAAAAATCCGAAGCAAAAATTCGACAAAGTGACAAAGGATGAGTTTTATAAAATCTATGATGCAAGCGTAAACGAATTTGCCGATTGCCTTGCGGATAATCCGAATTTGTCTTCATTCAAAAACTCAGGGGGCAAGCTGATGGTTGACCACGGTTTCGATGATCCGCTGATTCCCATTGACGGAACAATTGAATATTATAACAGGGTTTGCGACACGCTCGGCGGAAAAGAAGAAGTTGACAAATTTTTCAAGCTCTTTTTGACACCCGGCGACGGTCACGGTTCATGTAACTGGCATAATGCGGGGATAACCGACTGCGACGGTATGAAAGCTCTTGTGGATTGGGTTGAAAAAGGAATCGCACCTGCAAAAATCAGAAAAGTTCAGGTTGATAAAAAAGGCAGCACAATAAAAGAAGGCTTTCAAGCACCGATTTGAATGGTAAGACTATAAGGAAAAATATTAATTAACCTAAAAGAAAAAACGGATTATGGTTAGCTTTTAACAAGCTGAACCATAATCCACTTTTTCATTTTTTGGATTTGTCAAGAAAAATGTGTAAGTCTTTTTGATGAATAAAAATTTTGGTTCTTCACGGATTTATGGGGAATGATATTTGACTGATTGCAGTGAAATAAACTTGACGGGCAAGAGTCAATAAAAGCTTCATTGCCTACAACCAAGTCATAGTTATTATTTGAGTAGATATTTGCGATTTTCTTCCAAAAAAGTTCACTTACAATAGCAGAGCAGTAGAGATTATAGATGTAGAATTGATTTGTGTTTAGGAGGACAAAGCGGCAGATATAATGTTAAAAGTAGTTGCGTGCGCACGCATATTGTGCTATAATGCTGGGGATTAGGAGGAATATATCTATGAAACTATTAAAATGGCTTTCAGTAACAGACCGATTTTACAAAATCTATTTGGATAAACAGCTTGCCCCCTTTGGAA
>CABQCC010000023.1 GCA_902462495.1 uncultured Eubacterium sp.
TTTTCTTTGGTAAATGACCAATTCTCGTTTATAGTAATGATATTTCTCAAAATCATTCCTCCGATTTTTTATCTTTGATGTTGTACAAGAAGTGCATACTGAACAAGCAAATAAGTGCGCCGATAAGTGGCAATGCACCTGTCATAGTGTAGATTTTTTCAGGTACGCCCTCTGCCTGTGAAAGTGCATCGAGTTTTTCGCTGTATCCTGTCAAATCGAGTGAAAGAGCGATGATTGAAGCGCCTACGCCCTGCGCAATTTTTCTGAAAAGAGAATAGGTTGCATAAATCGAGCCTTCCTCTCGTCTGCCTGTTTTTTCTTCTTGATAGTCGATACAATCGGCAACAAGCGCCCACATAAGAGTGAGATAAAAGCAAGTGCCGAACATCGAAACACCGATGAATGCAATCCAAACATAAGGATTGTCAAATCTTACAAAAGTTGCAATGCCTGCCGCAACTGCTGAAATTGCAAACGGATAAGTGCAAAGCTGTTTTTTCGTGAACTTCTTGAGGAGCGGTTTTGTGATAACAATACCCAAGCCGATAGGAAGTCCTGCGATAATCGTTGCAATCGGAATAATCTCTGTGTTTTTGAAATAGCACATAAACACATACTGCATAGAATTTGTAACGGTCATCATCAACGCAAGGTAAGCAACCGAAGAAATTGTTACGCCCATCATAGGCTTATTCTTGAAAAATGAAGCAAGAGTTTTGAAGTAATTGAACTTTTGCTCGTTATTAACCGTAGGTTCAACTCTTTCCGTTGTGAGTTTGCGAAGAAGAATGAACGAAACGAAGCCGATAAGTCCCATTACGCCGACAATATAGATGAACACATTGCCTCGTGGATTTGATGTGTTTGAATCATAAACAAGTTTCGGGAGCAAAATCATTACAGGGATTTGTGCAAACATTGCACCGACGCTTCGCCAAGTTGAAAGCGACGAACGCTCATCCGATTTTGTTGTGATTACAGACTGCATTGAGCCGTAAGGCACATTTACACTTGTGTAAGCAACGCTCCACACGCAGTACAAACCGAGGCACATTGCAATTTTGAGCGCATACGGTGCATTCGGAGCATAGATGAACATAAGGACACTTGACACAAGAAGCGGTAAACTTGCCCACTTAATCCACGGCTTAAATTTGCCGTCTTTGCCCGGCTTTGAAGCATCACAAATACCGCCGATAATCGGGTCGTTGATTGCATCAAAAATCTTTGCGAGCAAAATAATAACCGCAAAATGCTTTGCCTTAATTCCCATACAGGTGACATAAAACACCATCAGATAGTTGTTGATGAAAGCGAAGCTCATATTACAGCCGAAATCACCAAGACCGTATCCTATTTTGTCACGCATACCAAAAGGTCTAACTTCCCTGTTTTCCATTTTTTCTCCTTTCAAGCTTTCGGCATATTGCCTTTCAGCCTGTTTAATTTTCTACTTTAGTATTACCATTTGCCGACTTTTCAAACATTTTGTAAAAAAGAAATGTTATCAAATATCCAAAAACCGCACCGAGAGTGTTGAAAATTACATCGTCGGTTTCGCTGACGCCAAGAGCAAAAACATACTGCACGGTTTCTATCGCAACGCTGAGAAAAAACGAAAAGCAAAAGAACATCCACGGCTTGATTTTGACCTGCTTATTGAAACATGCAAAAGCACAGCCGAGAGGATAAAACATTGCCATATTCATCACAAGAACACGCAACCATTCCTCATATCCCGTACTGAAATACAGCTTGATTGACCGAAACGGCTCAAGTGCAAGTTCCTGTGTGTAGCTGTAGCCGAATCTTGTCAAAACAGGCGGACAAAGCGCAACAACAACACAAAGAACAAACGCTACACCCACAAGTAAATTATTGAATTTTTTTGACTGAAACAAAAATTTATACACGGCGCAAAGGAGCGACAGCACAATGAGCGACAGCAAAATGACGCCTTTATCCATACAATAGATATTGCCTATTAAATGGCGCATATTACACCTCGAACTCAGAACAATACATTAAGATATTTTAATGTATCTGAAATATTTTTGATATGCTTTGCGCTCTCCTCTTTTCTTACCTTTTCCGTATTTTTAACGACTATTGACGGAGCAGAAGAAAAAATCTTCAAAAACTTCTTTTGAGTGTCCTTATCGAGTGAACGCCAAGCTTCAACACCGCCCTTGAGTGACGGAATAATATTGTTTTTGATGTCAAGCAAACCCTCTTGATTTATGCCCGAAATCATAACATCAAACACCTCATCGAGTGCTTTTTCCTGCTCATCGGTGAGATTTTCAACCAAATCACGCAAAATTCCGTCATTGATTTTTCCCGACGGAGTGAGGTCGTCTACCCTCTTTAGTCGTCTGCCCTCAAACTGCCACGAAATCAAATCGTGCTGAAGCGGACCTAAAACTTGGTCGCTCTTAACTACTGTATAGTCATAATCGTGGGCAAGCATCATACCGATAAAAGACGATTGTGGAACAAAATGACGATATTTTGGCAACATTTCTGCATACGCATCACTTTCAAGATAGGAATAATCCCAGAAGCCCGGACCGTCATTGTTATATACTTTTATAATTCTGTCCCTGATTTCTTTTTTGCAGAACAGGGTTGCATATTGAGCAATGAAGCCACCTTTTGAGTGACCGCAAACTATGATGTTTCCGCTAAATTTTTCAGCAACCTTTTCAAGATATTTTGTTGCGTACATATTTGACGGAATTCCCTTTTTGGTGAGGATGTCTATGTCCTCTTTCCAGCCTATAAGAGTATCGTCCGTGCCCTTGAACAGCACAACAACATTTCCGTCGGGAAGCAAGAATGTTGCCGCCTCAAACTGAACGGCAGGCTCTTTTTCATAAATACGAACGGCAGAAACAACTTTCATCTCGGTAAAACGCTTTTTTTCTGCCATTGCCATCATAACTTCGCTTATGCACTTTTGAAGCACCAAACCGACAGGCTCATGCTTTCTGCCACGGAGGTCAAAAATCTTGTTTGCAACCTCAGCATAGTTCATAGGCTCGTCATCAAAACTTTCTGTTACAACAAGGTCAAGCGGCATATAGTACATATCGCACAACGCAACATTGTCTGCCTCGCTGAACGGCACGGAGCAAAAAGAAATGTCTCCGTATTTTTCAATATAATTTATAACATTCGGCATAATAATCACTCCATTTAATGTAAATATATATTGATTATAACAAAAGAATTACTCAATTTCAATAAAAAAACTATGTAATTTGTACAAATACTGTTCATTAATGCTAAAATTCTGCCATATGCCGATGAAAACAACAAAAAGTGACATATATATCATATATATAATGTAATATTATTATATATTATATTAATATATAAACAAAAAAGCGATTCGAAAATCGAATCGCTTTTAAAATTCCTATTTGATTACTTTAATCTTGGCTTAATTCTGCGCTTTTCTTCCTTGTGCTTCTTATCTGCCTCAAGAGCAGCCTCTGCAAGCTTTGCAGGAGAACCGCAGCACTTCTTATACTTCAAGCCACTTCCGCATGGGCATGGGTCGTTTGGACCAATCTTCTTGTCCTTACGGATTGTAACAGCCTTTGCTGTTTCAGGGTCTTCACCGCCGGAAGTTGTTGAAGTAACCTGAGCAACAGCCTTACGCTGAACATCTGACTTGTGGATAGGCATAAGTGTGAGCATCATCTTTGCTGTGTCTTCTCTGATGAGTGATGTCATTTCATCAAACATATCATATGATTCCATACGGAAGATAACAACAGGGTCTTTTTGAGCATATGAACGGAGATGAATACCTTGCTTCAAATCTTCCATAGCGTCAATGTGGTCCATCCAATATGTGTCAACATTTCTGAGGATAACCATTCTCTCGAAGTCTTGGAACATATCGTAGCCGAGTACTTTTTCCTTTTCTTCAAGAATCTTGTGACCTCTGTCTTGGAGAAGTTCAACTGTGTCTGCAATTGTGAGTGACTCAACATCCTTGAAGTCCTCATCAGTTGCAATGTTCCAATCCTTGTACTTCTCTCTCAAGCCGTCAACATTCCAATCAGCCTTTGATTCGCCTGTGAAATAGTTTGTAACCGTTTCTTCAATATTTGTATCGAGCATCTTGTTAACAGTTTCTGTAAGGTCAACACCGTCAAGAACCTGATCACGCTGATTGTAGATAAGCTCTCTCTGACGGTTCATAACATCGTCGTATTGGAGAGTATTCTTACGGATAGCAAAGTTCTTGCCCTCAACCTTTTGCTGTGATGACTCGATTGTCTTTGAGATAAGACGAGATTCGATAGGCATATTCTCATCATCTGTGAGCTTGCTCATCATCTTCTGCATTCTGTCGCCACCGAACAAACGCATAAGGTCATCTTCAAGTGAAAGGAAGAACTGGCTTGTACCAGGGTCACCCTGACGACCTGAACGACCACGAAGCTGATTGTCGATACGGCGAGCATCGTGTCTTTCTGTACCGAGAATGAACAAACCGCCTGCTTCTCTTACCTTGTCTGCTTCTTCCTTGATTTCCTCCTTGAACTTAGCTTCAAGTTCGATAAATGTCTTACGAGCACGGAGGATGTCCTCATCATCGGTGTCACCGAAGCCTGTTGCTTCTCTGATTTGCTCATTTGTGAATTCCATCTTCTTCATCTGAGCCTTAGCAAGGAATTCTGCGTTACCGCCGAGCATAATATCCGTACCACGACCTGCCATATTTGTTGCGATTGTAACAGCGCCGAACTTACCTGCCTGTGCAACAATCTCTGCTTCCTTTTCGTGGTTCTTAGCGTTGAGCACCTTATGCTCAATGCCCTCTTTCTTCAAAAGTTTTGAAAGTTCTTCTGACTTTTCAATGCTGATTGTACCAACAAGAACAGGCTGTCCCTTTGCGTGGCATTCTTCAATCTGCTTAATTACATTGTAATACTTGCCCTTTTCTGTTTGGAAAATAACATCAGGCTTGTCCACACGGATAACAGGCTTGTTTGTTGGAATTTCAACTACATCAAGCTTGTAGATTTCGTCAAATTCGTTCGCTTCTGTTGAAGCAGTACCGGTCATACCCGAAAGTTTCTTGTACAAACGGAAGTAGTTTTGGAATGTGATGGTTGCAAGAGTCTTGCTCTCGTGCTCAACCTTTACGCCTTCCTTAGCTTCAAGTGCCTGGTGAAGACCCTCGTTATATCTACGGCCCTCCATAATACGACCTGTAAATTCGTCAACGATTTTAACCTGACCGTCTTTAACTACATAGTCGATATCTCTTGTCATAACACCGTGAGCCTTGATAGCCTGGTCGATGTGGTGACGGAGAGTTGTGTGTTCAATATCCATAAGGTTGTCAACCTTAAAGAATGCTTCAGCCTTTTCAACACCGCTCTTGAGGAGGGTTGCTGTCTTTGCCTTTTCGTCTACTACATAGTCACCCTCATAAGTGTCTTCTGTATCCTGCTTGTCATCGGTTTTTGCAACCTTTGTCATTGTAAGAGTGTTGGCAAAAATATCTGCCTGACGGTAAAGGTCTGTTGAAGCGTCGCCCTTACCTGAAATGATAAGAGGAGTACGAGCCTCATCGATAAGGATTGAGTCAACTTCATCGACGATTGCGAATGAGTGACCTCTCTGAACCTTACGCTCTTTGTAAGGAACCATATTGTCACGAAGATAGTCAAAGCCCATCTCGTTATTTGTGCCGTAAGTGATGTCTGCATTGTAAGCTTCCTGACGCTCGGCATCGCTCTTTTCGTGAACGATAAGTCCAACGCTCAAGCCGAGAAAACGATAAATCTTGCCCATCCACTCGGAGTCACGCTTTGCAAGGTAGTCGTTAACGGTAACGATATGTACACCCTCGCCCGAAAGTGCGTTAAGATAAGCCGGAAGTGTAGCAACAAGAGTCTTACCTTCACCGGTCTTCATTTCGGCAATTCTGCCCTGATGAAGAACGATACCGCCGATAAGCTGAACATCAAAGTGACGCATACCGAGAACACGGGAGCTTGCCTCACGGCAAACCGCAAACGCATCAGGAAGAATGTCATCAAGTGTTTCTCCGTTTGCAAGTCTTTCTTTAAGGACAGGAGTTTGAGCTGCAAGCTCCTTATCATCCATACTCTTGTACTTTTCTTCAAGAGCATTGATTTTGTCAACTGTTTTGCGGAGTTTCTTTACTTCATGCTTGGAGTAATCTCCGAAAATAGCTGTTACAAATTTGTTAGCCATTTATTTCACCTCAAAATAGGAATTAGTATTTTGCATTTGCATACTACGATATGATACCATATCGGCAGAAGAATGTCAATTGTTATTTTATCTTATTACAAATAATATTATATTATTTATATATATTCTTTATAGCGGTCAACGCTCCGCCCGAAACCGCATCCTCGGAATCATCATCAAAGGTGAGGACAAGATTTTTATCCCCTTGTTTTACATTGAGAGTGACGGTTGCTTCTGTTTCGTCATCAACGCTGTCCATCGATTCAACAAGCTTGTCAAGCGAAAAATCGAGAAATTCGTCATCGTCAAGTTTTCCGAGTAATTGAACCGGAGTGTAGTTTTCTCTCAATTTTTGTGCAAAATCCGATGCAACGGAGCTTAAATTCTTGTTTTTGACCGTAACCGTAACAGTTTGATTTTTTATATCAACATCATCAACGGTTATGCTCAAATTGCTGAAAATCGCTTTGCCGAGTTCCTTGAACTGCTTGTGGTCGTCGGCATACCTCATAATTGTACTGAGGGTTGAAGATTTGACATATTTTTCAAGCTTTTTGCTGTCAAAATTTTTTAACGCATCTTCAACAACCGCAACTGTTTCAATCACATTTTCCTCCGTAAGTTCAACCTTTTTGGCGCAAGAAGCAAAAGAAAATGCCAAAGCCGTAACCAAAACCAAACTCAAAATAATTTTAGGAATATTTTTCATATTAACACCTCACCATAAAAATATATATGCGATAATATTCGATATTTTATCACAATATTTCCGATTTGTATATATTTTGTGTTAAATTTTAATAAATTCTTTGCAAATAATTAATGTTGCTTTTTTTATTTAATTATGCTATAATCATTTAGTCTATAAACTATATATTGGGGTTTTGCGCCCTGCACGGCACATTTTGTTGTGACCGAGCACAATTATTGATGAAATTAAGGAAGAATAAATGAAACAGTTTTTGCACAGATATTTCGGAGCTACAAAGTGGAAACGCTTGTTTGACATTGTGGTTTCGTTTTTCAGTCTGATTATTTTATCACCGCTTTTTTTATTCATTATGGCGGTCAACTATTTTACACCGAACTGCAAGGTGTTTTTCAGCCACGAACGCAGAGGCAGAAGCGGGAAGCCGTTTAAAATTTACAAATTTCAAACTATGAAAAACAACACGCCGAACTGTGCCACGGGCGAGCTTGAAAACCCTGAGCAATACATCACAAAATTCGGTGCGTTTCTCCGCAAAACAAGTATGGACGAACTTCCGCAATTGTGGAACATTCTCAAAGGAGATATGAGTTTTGTAGGTCCTCGACCGCTCATTTCAAGCGAAATCAGAGCGCACAGACTGCGACTTGAATACGGCGTTTACCGTTTCAGACCGGGACTTACCGGCTGGGCACAAATCAACGGCCGTGACGATATTTCTCTTATGAAAAAGATGAAACTTGACAAAGAATACTGCGACAATTGGAGTTTGAAAATCGACTTGATTATTCTGCTTCGTTCAATCGGTGTTGTTGTCAAGAGAGAGGGATACCAAGAGGGTGCTATCCACAGAAGATAACAAGCACTTCAACTCGAATATATAACACACCCGAGGGGGAAGATATATGGAAAGAAACTTTATTGACGGATATACCGAATGGCAGAGCAATCCTGAAATTGTGGGAGTAAACAGACTTCCGCAGCATTCAACTCTTATGCCATACGAAAATATCGAAGAAGCAAAAAAGGCGGACAGATACGATTCTTCAAGATGCAAACTTTTAAACGGCAAATGGAAATTTAAACTATACAAAAACTATGCCTACAAACCGTCTGACTTTGCAGACCCAAACTACGATTCGCACAATTGGGATTCTGTAATCGTGCCGTGCTCGTGGCAAATGCAAGGCTATGACCAACCGCAATACTGCAATGTTCGTTACCCGTGGGAGGGCAGCGAGGACATTTGTCCGCCAAATGCACCTGTTAAGCACAACCCTGTCGGCTGTTACATCAAAAGATTTCACATCAATCAAGCGGTGCTAAGCAGACGAGTTGTTCTCTGCTTTGAGGGTGTTGAATCGGCATTTTATCTCTATGTAAACGGAGAGAGAGTCGGATACAGCGAGTCAACATTCAACAGAGCCGAGTTTGACATCACCCGTCACCTTGTTGAGGGTTCGAATGTTATCGGCGTTGAAGTTTATCGTTGGTGCACGGGAAGCTGGCTTGAATGTCAGGATATGTGGCGTTTGGGCGGTATCTTCCGTGATGTCTACATCTACACTACCGAAAGAGAATATATCCGTGATTTTGAAATTCACGCAGAGCCTGATTCACAGCTTCACGACGGATATTTGACGGTTCAAATCAAAACAAACGGTGCATACGAGGGATTGAGTCTTGATATGACCGTGTTTGACGATGACGGCACAATGGTTGCACTCGACAGCCAATATGCAAGCGAGGAGCACATTACAGACCTCAAGGCGATTGTAACAAACATTAAACCTTGGAGCAGTGAATCCCCTCACCTTTACACCGTTGTTATCACACTCAAAAACAACGGCACGCCGATTGAATACATATCTCACAAAATCGGTTTCAGAACCGTTGAAATCAGAGACGGAATTATCCGAATCAACGGCAGACGAATTGTGTTCAAGGGCACAAACAGACACGAGTTTGACTGTCACAAAGGCAGATACATCACAGAAGATGTTATGCGTCAAGACATCGAGCTTATGAAGAAAAATAACATCAATGCGGTTCGTACTTCCCACTATCCGAACACACCGAGATGGTATGAACTTTGTGATGAATACGGACTATATGTAATTGACGAAAACAATATGGAAACCCACGGTACAGGCTGGTCAACCATTATCGGCTGTCCGCAACTCCCTGCGTCCCGTCCCGAATGGGAAAAGGCGTGTATGGAGCGAATCAAGGCTTTGTATCAGCGTGACAAGAACTATTCCTGTGTTGTTTGCTGGAGTCTTGGCAACGAATCACTCGGCGGTGAAACACCAAAGAAGATGTACAAGTGGCTCAAAGACACCGACAAGTCAAGATTTGTTCACTTTGAATGTGACAGAGCACCGGACGAAAAAGAGCTTTCGGATGTTCAAAGCAAGATGTACGCAAAACCTTGGGAGTGTGAAGAATATGCACTCACGGGCAGAGACGGCAGACCGTATATCCTCTGCGAATACACACACGCAATGGGCAATTCCTGCGGTTCAACAGACGAATACACCACTCTTTGGGACAAATATCCTTGCTTGCAAGGCGGATTTGTTTGGGATTGGGTTGACCAAAGCATAATGACAACCGACGAAAACGGCAAGGAATATCTTGCATACGGCGGTGATTTCGGCGAAAATCCACACGACGGACACTTCTGCGGAAATGGTCTTTTGTTTGGTGACAGAGCCGTTACTCCGAAGCTTGCGGAAATCAAAAAGCTATATCAAAATGTTGATTTCAAGCCTATTGACGCAGAGCGTGGAATAATTGAAATCAAAAACAAAAATATATTTACAAACCTCAACGAATACGAATTGCACTGGAGTCAATGCAGCGACAAGGGCATATTCAGCGAGGGCACAATCACGGTTGACATTGAGCCGTTCGACAAAAAGACAATCAATCTTGAACTTGCAAAGGCGTCATCAACCGAATATTATCTCAACCTTGAACTTCGCACAAAAGAGGACACCTCTTGGTGCAAAGCGGGTCACATTGTTGCAGAGGAGCAATTTGTTATAAATGAATTCGTCAACACATACGATGAATTGGAGGAGGATCTTCCTCTCCTTGTTGACGACACCTACGGTTCGCTCCGCATAATCAGCGACGACATCAACATCCGCTTTGAAAGACGAGAGCGTAATCAGCTTTACTCAATCAAAGTCAACGGCGAAGAAATGCTCCAAGCGCCTATGCGACTCAATTTCTGGAGAGCACTCACCGACAACGACAGAGGTTCAAGAGCCGGAAGCAGACTCGGTTGCTGGAGAGATGCAGGCGACACACCGGGCATTTTCAACAACACAAAGTGGAGAATCGAGAATTATCAAATCCTCGACAACGGCAAAAAAGTTGTTGTTGTGGGCGGTGCGGAAGTTTGCACACAGCCTGTTTCAAGAGCCGTTGTGGTTTACACAATCACATCAAAGGGTATGGAAATCAGCCTTGAATTCAAGCCAAACGAAACATTGCCTGAAATTCCCGAAGTCAGCCTTTTGTTTGAACTTCCAAAGGATTTTGAAAGCATCACATATCTTGGCGCAGGTCCTGACGAAAACTACATTGACAGATGTGCGTCTGCAAAAATCGGCTTGTACACCACGACAGTAAGCGATATGTGGGTGAATTATCTCAAACCGCAAGAATGCGGAAACAGAACGGGTGTGAGATACGCAACCCTCATCGGCGACAAAAAGTCGTTCGGCATTGTTGCAGAGCCGGTTTGCGAATTGAACGCCTGCCACTATCTGCCAAAGGAAATTGAAAACACTTGGCACGAAAAAGATTTGCCTGAATACGACAAAACCGTTGTGAGAGTTATTGCAAGACAGCAGGGTGTCGGCGGATACGACAGCTGGGGCGCACATTGCAACGACAAATACAAAAACAAGACAGATAAAACATATCGCCTAAAATATCAACTTAGGTTTTAGAAATGTTACTAAAATGTAATTTATACAAATCTATCTTGACAAACAGTTTTATAAGTAATATTATAATTAGCAATTAAAGGTTTAATTGAATTTATCAGATGAAAGAGGGGCTGTGCCCCGTGAGAGAGGTAAAACCATGTCACTTAAAGAGCAGGTAGTTGATTTTGCTATCAGAAATGCTATCAAGTATGCGAGAAAAGATTTTGACAGAAACGCACCGAAAATTTTGAATTTAATTGAAAAAGCAGATGTAAAGCGTGTTAATCGTTCAACATATGCAGGTCTCCACAAGGTTATGGACGACCCGAACAACAACTGGATGAAGTTTGTTAAGGACATCATTTGCAACACAGACGAGCATGTTCTCGAAAAGCTTGTTCCACCACTTATGAATGTTGCCGTAAACAGCTACACAAAGCGTATGGCAGCTATCGAAAAGTACGGATGCAATGTGCCTTGGGCAATCCTTATGGACCCAACCGCAGCATGCAACCTCAAGTGCACAGGCTGTTGGGCTGCCGAATACGGCCATACAAGCAGTCTTTCATATGACGACCTTGCAAGAATCATCAGACAGGGCAAGGAGCTCGGCACATATATGTATCTCTACACAGGCGGTGAGCCTACCATGAGAAGAGCAGATTTGATGCGTCTTTGCCGTGAAAATCCTGATTGTGCATTCCTCAGCTTTACAAACGGCACATTGATTGACGACAGCTTTGCTGACGAAATCAAAGAGGTTGGCAACTTCTACCCTGCATTCTCTATTGAGGGATACGAGGAAGAAAACGACTTCCGCCGTGGCAACGGCACATTCAAGAAGTGCACAGCCGCTATGAAGCGTCTTAAAGACAGAGGCGTACCGTTTGGTGCTTCTCTTTGCTACACAAGCAAGAACACTGATGTTTTGGCATCGGACGAATATATGGATTGGCTCATCGAGCAGGGCGTAAAGTTTGCTTGGTTCTTTACATATATGCCAACCGGCAACGGCGCTGTTACCGATCTTATGGTATCTCCTGAACAGCGTGCTCTTATGTACAAAAAGATGCACGAGTGGCGCAAGACAAAGTCTATCTTCGCCCTTGATTTCTGGAATGACGGCGAGTATGTTCAGGGCTGTATCGCAGGCGGCAGACACTATTTCCACATCAATTCAAACGGTGACTGCGAGCCATGTGCATTTGTTCACTATTCAAATGTAAACATCAAGGAATGCAGCGTATTGGAAGCACTCCAAAGCCCGCTCTTTATGGCTTACAAAAAAAATCAGCCGTTCTCAAACAATATGCTTCGTCCTTGCCCTGTACTTGACAATCCGGGTGCTATCAGCAAGATGGTTGCCGAAACAGGTGCATATTCAACAGAAATGCAACATCCCGAAAGTGCAAATGCTTTGTTTGACAAGACAATCGAAGCTGCAAAGGCTTGGAAAGTTAAGGCAGATGAATTGTTTGACAGAGATGAGTACATTGCAAAGCATGTTAAAGATGAAAATATGTACAACTACGAGAAAGATGACTCTGAAAGAGAATTTAGCGAATTTGAAAAAACTGAATAATAACAGGTTTTTCGTATAAACAAAATAAGGGCATATCATACAGATATGCCCTTTAAAGCAATTTTAACAAAGGAGCAGAAATGAACACACCCTTATTAATCGTAATGATTGTATTAGTAATGTTTTCGGCATTTTTTTCGTCAGCCGAAACAGCATTTTCTTCACTCAACAAGGTGAAGTTGAAAGCTATGGAACAGGGCGAAAAAAGCAAAAAAATCGAGCGAACATTGAAGTTGGCAGATGATTTTGACATTGTGCTTTCAACAATTTTGATTGGCAACAACATCGTAAACATTGCTTCAACCTCTATTGCAACCCTGTTTTTTACAGGACTTTTGGGCGACAACAGCGACCTCGGTGCAACCGTTAGCACTGTGGTTATGACCATCGTTGTGTTGATTTTCGGCGAAATCACACCAAAAACCATTGCAAAAGAAAAGGCAGAAACCTTTGCCGTTGCAGTTGCTCCGGCTGTCAAGTTTTTTGTGTTTCTGTTCTACCCTCTCAATATGCTGTTCAGAGGTTGGAAACTTTTGCTCAACAAGATGTTCCACCTTGAAAAAAACAGTTCCGTAACAGAAGAAGAACTGAAAACCTATGTTGACGAAGCTCAAACGGGCGGTGAAATCAGCGAAAACGAAAGCGAACTTATCCGCTCATCAATTGAATTTGACGACCTTTACGCAAGCGACATCCTCACTCCGAGAATTGATGTTGAAGCGGTTGACAAATATGCAAAATTATCCGACATTGAAAAGATATTCAAATCAAGCGGATACAGCAGATTGCCTGTTTATATCGGCGACATCGACAACATTGTGGGCATCATTCACCACCGTGATTTTGAGGACATCAGAAGCCGTGGATTGAAGTCATTACGCACAATCATCAAGACTGTTCCAACAGTCAGTCCCGATACAAAAATCAGCAAACTTTTGAAGATTTTTCAAAAGAACAAAACACATCTTGCCGTTGTTATTGATGAATTCGGCGGCACAGAGGGCATTGTGACCCTTGAGGACATCATTGAAGAACTTGTCGGCGAAATTTGGGACGAGCACGACGAGGTTGAAGTTGACATTGAAAAAATTGACGACACAACCTGCATTGTTGACGGTATGGCAAACCTTGATGATGTTTTTGAATACTTTGAAATCAACGACAAGGACACCAATGTGACCACGCTCAACGGCTGGGTTATGGAAAACACAGACAAAATACCTGAAATCGGCGACTGCTTTGACTACGGCAACCTGCATTTTGAGGTTATAGAAACCGACGGACGCAGAGCCGAAAAAGTCAAAGTCACAAAAATAATCACAGAAAACGAAGAACAAAACGAGGAATAACAAATGTTTTCATTCAGACGAGGAAAAATAGAATACATCATTGCGGGACTTGGAAATCCGGGTCCGAAATACGCAAATACAAGACACAATGCAGGTTTCAAGGCGGTTGACCAACTTGCAAAAGAAGAAGGATTTGAAATTAAGAAATCAAAATTTCAGGCTCTTATTGCAGACGAAATGGTTGACGGCAAGCGTTGCCTAATTATGAAACCGCAAACTATGATGAACCTCAGCGGTGAGGCAATTATGGAAGCTGCGGAATACTATAATATTCCAAACGAAAACATCATAGTAATATATGACGACATCAGCCTTGACATTGGCAAAACACGAATCAGAAGAAAAGGCAGCGCAGGCGGCCACAACGGAATCAAAAGCATTATTTCCTGCCTCGGTTCTGAGGAATTTCCACGAATTAAAGTCGGAGTTGACAAAAAGCCAAATCCGTCATACGACCTTGCAAAATGGGTTTTGAGCGAATTTCCAAAGGACAAATCGGAGGAACTTCAATCCTCCCTTGAAAATGCAACAAAGGCAGTAAGGCTTATGGTCAACGGCAAAATCGATGAAGCCATGAACAAATACAACAGTTAAAGGCACAAGGCGAAATATGAGCTGTTATTCAAAAATATTTGAAAAAGACAAAGAATACCAAAATTTAAAAGAAGCAGTTAACGCACACGAATTTCCTGTGGGCGCTGTTGGTCTGCCCGAAATTAACAAGGTGCACATCGTTCACTCCCTGTGTGACGACCTCGGCAAAAAGGCTTTTGTAATCACTCCCGATGAGGCAAGTGCAATCAAGGTTTACGAGGATTTGTCCACAATGACCGACGGAGTTTTGCTCTATCCGAGGAGAGAGTTTACATTCCTTGATGTTGAGGGTATAAGCCGTGAATTTGAGCACATCAGACTCGGCGTGCTGTCAAAAATCATCAAGGGAGAATACAACATTGTTGTTGCGTCCGTGCAAGCATCTTGCCAAATGACGATGCCTCCGCAGGCACTCATTGACCGCTCATTCACCATCAGCGAGGGCGAGGACATCGACATTGAAGAAACCGTCAACAAGCTTGTAAAAGCAGGCTACACACGATTCGACCAGGTTGACGGCACAAGCCAGTTCAGCGTCAGAGGCGGACTTATTGACATCTTCCCTCCCGGAGCTGACGACCCGGTGAGAATTGAACTTTGGGGCGACACCGTTGATTCTATCGCAAAATTTGATATTTCAACCCAAAGACGAAATGATATTGTTGACAAGATTGACATCATTCCGGCAACGGAAGTTTTGTTTCCGTCAAAGGAAATTCAGGCAAAGAAGATTGACGAACTTGCAGGCTCGCTAAAGGGGAAAGCAATCAAAGCAAGAGAAAAACTCTATGCCGACAGCGACAAACTCAAGCAGGGCATAAATCTGCCGTGCAACGACAAATATCTTCCGCTTGCATACGACAGCAACGGTCTGTTTGATTATTTTGACGGTCTGCTGTTTGTGCTTGAAAGCGGAAAATGCAAGGAGAGATGCGAAAATCAGCAGAAGCTTATGCTTGAGGACATCAAGTGGCTTCTTGATGACGGCATAATCTGCAAGGGCATTGACAAGTTCAGCCTTGATTTCACCGACCTTTTGGGCGTTTACGAAAACTGCAAGGCGATTTATCTCGACTCATTCCCTCGTGGAAGCTTTGACACGCCGATAAGACACCTTGCATCATTCACCTGCCAAACATTCAATTCCTGGAGCGGAACATTAAGCCAGTTAAAAGACGAACTGTTCCCTCTCATCAAAACAAAATACGCCGTTTGCATACTTGCCGGCACAGCAAAATCGGCAAAAACGCTTGCCTACGATTTGCAGGAAATGGGATATCAAGCGATTTACTGCGACAAAAAGCCGAACGAATTTGCCCACGGTCTTGTAACCGTTATGTCGGGCACAACTTCGGCAGGATTTCAGCTTTCGACTTGCAAATTTGCACTCATCACCTACGGCAAAGTTAACCAAGCAAAGAAAAAGCACAAGCATTTCAGTTCAAAGGACGCCATTCATTCGCTTGATGAACTTGTTATCGGCGACTACATCGTTCACAACATCCACGGTATCGGTATTTTTCAGGGTATTGAAGCTCTCGAAATAAACAATGTCAGCAAGGATTATATCAAAATCAGTTACGCAAAGGGCGACAATCTTTATGTTCCCGTGACTCAACTTGACCTTGTTTCGAAATATATCGGACCTCGTGACGATTCAAGAGTAAAGATTAACCGCCTCGGTTCTGGTGACTGGAGCAAGACGAAATCCAAAGTTCGTGCAGGGCTTCAGGATATGGCGAAAGAACTTATTGCCCTGTATTCAAAGCGAATGCACACAAAGGGTTTTGCCTTTTCAGAGGACACCGATATGCAACGGGATTTTGAACTCCGTTTTGCATACGAAGAAACAGACGACCAGCTCCGCTCGATTGACGAAATCAAGGGCGATATGGAAAAAACCGCACCTATGGACAGACTGCTTTGCGGTGATGTAGGATTCGGCAAAACAGAAGTTGCTTTGCGTGCGGCATTCAAATGTATCGGTGACGGCAAGCAATGCGCAATCCTTGTGCCGACCACCGTTCTTGCAATGCAACACTTTCAAACAGCGCTGAAACGAATGGAAGCGTTCCCTGTGAGAATAGAAATGCTCAGCAGATTTGTATCGGCAACCAAGCAAAAAGAGGTGCTGAGTGACCTTGAAAAAGGCAAGGTTGACCTGTTAATCGGCACGCACAGAATTTTCGGCGGTGACATCAAATTCAAAGATTTGGGACTGCTGATTGTTGACGAAGAACAGCGTTTCGGCGTTGCTCAAAAGGAAAAAATCAAGGAAAAATTCCCACGAGTTGATGTTCTCACCCTCTCGGCAACTCCTATTCCACGAACACTCAATATGGCAATGAGCGGAATCCGTGATATGAGCCTGCTTGAAGAAGCACCGGGCGACAGAAAGCCCGTGCAAACTTATGTTATCGAATACGATTTCGGCATCATAATCGAAGCTATAGAAAAAGAGCTTGCAAGAGGCGGTCAGTGCTACTATTTGCACAACGACATTGAAACCATCGACCACATTGCAATGCAGATAAAAAAAGAACTCCCCGATGCAACGGTCGGAGTGGCTCACGGTCAAATGACCGAGGAGCAATTATCCGATGTTTGGCAAAAACTCCTCAATGCCAAAATTGACATTTTGGTGTGCACAACAATCATCGAAACAGGCATTGATGTGCCGAATGTAAACACATTGATAATCGAAAACGCAAACAGGCTCGGACTTGCGCAACTTCACCAAATCCGTGGCAGAGTCGGCAGAAGCAGCAGGCGTGCATATGCCTACTTCACTTTTTCAAAGGGCAAAGAACTGACCGACATTGCACAAAAGCGACTTGAAGCAATCCGAGAATACACGGAATTCGGTTCAGGCTTCAAAATTGCTATGCGTGACCTTGAAATCAGAGGCGCAGGCTCATTGCTCGGCAACAAGCAACACGGTCATATGGAAAGCGTTGGTTACGATATGTACATCAAACTGCTTGAACAGGCGGTCAGCGAAGAAAAGGGTGAGGCTGTTCCTGACGAAAAAGAGCAAGAATGTCTTATTGATTTGCCTGTTGACGCAAGTATTCCGTCAACATATATCACCTCGACTCCGCAAAGGCTTGATATGTACAAGACCATTGCAAACATCCGTTCAAACGAGGAAGCAAACGATGTTTATGACGAACTCACCGACCGTTTTGGTGTTCCTCCGGCAAGCGTGTACGGTCTTGTTGAAATTGCACTTTTGCGAAACACGGCAATGCAACTCGGAATTTACGAAATCAGGCAAACAGGCATAAACGCAAAATTCTTCTTGAACGATGTAAAACCTGAATACCTCATCGCTCTCAACGAAAAAATGCGTGGCAGAGCAAAACTGAATTCCGGCAAAAAGACCTTCATTTCGGTTGAAACCATCGGCGGTGACACAATCGGATGCGTGCGTGACACACTCAATCTTTTGAGCGACTCTGTCAAAAATGAATAAAAAACGAAACCTCGGTTGATAATATAACCGAGGTGTTTTTTATGTCTACATCAAATTCAAAAAAGAACGACAACAAAAATGTAAAAGCGTTGTTTTCTGTTGTGTGCCTGTGCATTGTGTCGCTTGGCTTGATAGTTTACTTTTCCACCGCTCAAAAGGGCAAGGACAGCACGGTAAACGAGCCGACAACAATTGTTGAAACCACCGAAGTTCAGCACGCAGTTACGGCAAAGGAAACCACAACAAGGGCAACAAGCGAAGCAAAAACTTCCAAGCAAAAAGCAACTGTGAAAAAGGAAGTCACTATGTCGCAGGGCAAGGGCAACACTCCGTACAAGAGCTACTACAAATATCCGCTCACAGACGCTGTTTCAAAGGGCTACAGCGAGGAGTTAACCTACGACAAAACCATGGGCGATTACCGTGCGCACACGGCGGTTGATTTCAGCGGTGCACTCGGCGACAAGGTGACGGCAATCAACGACGGACTTGTAACAAAGGTTTACACCGATTCAATGTACGGTTTGTGTGTTGAAATCGACCACGGCGGAAAGTTCGTTGTGAGATACTGCGGACTTGAAAGTGCAACCGTGAAAAAGGGCAACT